>CALCTT010000001.1 GCA_937906895.1 uncultured Clostridia bacterium
GTAGATATCATCCACACGGTGACGCATCTGTTTATGATGCAATGGTTCGTCTTGCACAGGATTTCTCAATGAGATATGTTCTTGTTGACGGTCACGGTAACTTTGGTTCTGTTGACGGTGACCCACCTGCTGCATACCGTTATACAGAGTCAAGAATGAGTAAAATTGCTCTTGAAATGCTCACAAATATTGATAAAGACACTGTTGATTTCACAACAAACTATGATGACCGTCTTAAAGAACCAACAGTTTTGCCATCAAGATATCCAAATCTTCTTGCAAACGGTTCAACAGGTATTGCTGTTGGTATGGCAACTAATATTCCACCACATAACCTTGGTGAATTGATTGACGGTATCTGTTGTGTAATCGATAATCCTGAAGCAGAGCTTGACGATATTATGGAACATATCAAAGGACCTGACTTCCCTACAAGCGGTATTATTATGGGTAAATCAGGAATCCGTGCTGCTTATGCTACAGGTCGTGGTAAAATTGCACTTCGTGGTCGTGCAGAAATTGTTGAAAACGAGAAAAACGGAAGATTCCAGATTATAATTACTGAACTTCCTTATCAGGTAAATAAGGCAAGACTTATTGAATCTATTGCTGATTTACATAAGGATAAGAGAATTGAGGGTCTTTCTGATATTAATGACTATTCATCAAAACGTGGTGGCGGTATGAGAATAGTTATTGACCTTAAGCGAGATGCTAACCCACAGGTTATTCTCAATCAGCTTTATCAGATGACTCAGCTTCAGGTTTCTTATGGTATTATTCAGCTTGCCCTTGTAAACGGTGAGCCTAAAATTCTTACTCTTAAGCAGATTATTGAAGAATATATCAAGTTCCAATGTGAAATTATCACAAGAAGAACTCAGTATGACCTTAATAAAGCACAGGCAAGAGAACATATTCTTGAAGGTTTGGCTCGTGCTATTGATATTGTTGATGAAATTATTGCAACAATCCGTGGTTGTAAGGGTGGTCAGGCAGAAGCAAAAGTTGCTATTATGGAAAAATTTGATTTTGATGACCCACAGGCATCAGCTATCGTTGCTTTCCGTCTTGGACAACTTGCAGGTCTTGAAATTCAGAAGATTATTGCAGAACGAGATGAATTGAGAATTAAAATCGCAGAATATCTTGAAATTCTTGGTTCAGAAACAAAGGTTAAGGAAATTCTCAAAGAAGAACTTTCTGTTATAGGCAGAAAATTCGGTGATGAAAGAAGAACAGAAATTTCAAATGTTCTCGGTGAAGTTGATATTGAAGACCTTATCGCTGAAGAAGATTGTGTGTTTACACTTACAAAGATGGGTTACATCAAGCGTCAGCCTGTTGAAACTTATCAGGTACAGCGTCGTGGCGGTAAGGGTATCAAGGGTATGAGTCGCCGTGAAGAGGACTATGCTGAAAGTATGTTTATCTGTTCATCACACGATTATATTCTTTTCTTTACATCAGCAGGTAAGATGTACAGACTTAAAGGTTATGAAATTCCAGAGGGTACCAGAACAAGTAAGGGTATGAATATTGTTAATATTCTTCCGATTACTGCTGACGAAAAAGTTACAGCAATGCTTCGTGTACCTGATTTTGGTGAGGATAAATATTATCTTTGTATGGCTACAAAGAACGGTGTTATCAAGAGAACAGAACTTGATGCATATAAAAACATCCGTAAGAGTGGTATTATCGCAATTAACCTTGACGAAGGTGATGAGCTTCGCTGGGTTAAGCTTACTGACGGTGAGCAAAATCTTATGGTTGCTACTCGTAAGGGTATGAGTATCTGTTTCAAGGAAAATGATGCCCGTGCTATTGGCAGAACCGCTCGTGGTGTTCGTGCAATTACTCTCTCAGAGGGTGACGAAGTTGTAGGTATGGTTATTTTCGGTGACGAAGGTAAGGTTCTTACAATCAGTGAAAAAGGTTATGGCAGAAGAAGTGATGTTTCAAATTACCGTGTTCAGAACCGTGGCGGTAAGGGACTTACAAACTATCATACTGAACAGTATGGTGAAGTTTGTGCTATCGAAATGGTAGATGAAACTCAGGATATTATTATGATTTCTTCTGACGGCATTATTATCCGTCTTCCGGCAGAACAGGTTCGTGAATGTAACAGACCTTCAAAGGGTGTTATTCTTATGAAGACAAAGGAAGGCGAAAAAGTTGTTACAATTTCTCTTGCAGAGCACGAGGAAGAAACAGAAGAAGCTGAAAATGTGGAATCAGCAGATGTGGCAGAAAACGCTGAAGAGTAATATTTCCCTTTGTGAAAGGAAAGATATATATGAGTGGCGAAGAAAAAAAGGTAACAGAAGAAGCTGTAGAAGCTACTCCTGAAAAAGAAAAAAAGAAAAAGAAGAAATTCTTGATATTCTTTCTCCCGTTTTTCATTATTTTTCTTGTAATGGTTGTTGGTGTTGCAGGATTTGTAGGACACAAATTCAGCCTTATCAATATTGATGAAGAAAGTACAACAATTGACCCTAATCAGGAATTTGTTGAAGCAGAAGATGATAATCTTGATTTCGATGAATTTGATGATGCAACAGGAAATGATTTTAAAGCAATCTTAAAAAACTGGGCACTTAAAGAGGGAGAAAAGATTAATGATAAGAATGTCCTTAATATTCTTCTTATTGGTAGTGATGCTTCAGCAAGTGACCCTAACAGAGCAAATGTTACTGATAAAGGTAATACTGATGTTATGATGCTTTGTTCAATAAATCCTGAAAAGAAAACTATCAAACTTGTGTCTTTTATGCGTGATAGCTATACTTATCTGGATAAATTTGACAGATATGCAAAGTTAAATGCTGCTTGTGCAAATGGTGGTCCCGGATATCTTGTTGAAACAATTGAAAACAATTACAAAATTGAGATTGATGGATATGTAATGGTTGACTTTGACTCTTTCATACACGTTATTGATGTGCTTGGTGGAGTGAGAGTTGATGTTCCCGTTTATATTGCAAACTATTTTGGAAAAGGTTTCCCAAGTGGTAACAATGTACTTCTTAACGGCGAACAAGCATTAGGGTTTAGCAGAGTGCGATATACAGATGCGAATGGTGATGTAAGCCGAGTTGCTCGTCAAAGACAGGTTATTACTGCACTTATTGAAAGCTGTAAAGGTGCAACTCTTTCTGAAATCAATGCAGTAGCTGATGTTATTCTTGCAAATGTCAGAACGAATATAAGCAGAAAAGCAATTTTCTCTTATGCTGCAAAGGCTGTTACAGATGGTTGGCCGAATTTTGAAATTTCACAATTGACAATGCCGACTCCTGATGCAAGATATGGCTATAATTCAAGGTCAACTGCGTGGATTTGGGTTGTTGATTATCCTCTTTGTGCACAAAAGCTTCAGCTTGAGCTTTATGGTAAAACAAATATTAAATTAGAAGAAAACAGAAAGACAGCAATATCCGTTTTAGGCGGTTATGTGTCAAAAAAAGCAACTGACTAAAGGTGTTTTATAATGAATAATGGATTTAATCAGAATGGTCAGTTTGGCGGATGGTCACCATCTCCTTACGGAAATGGTGCGGAAATGTATAATGAGCAATACTTAAAGTTTGTTCAGAAAGAACAAGAAAAAGAGAATATTAAGAAAATCAGTAGCAGATGTTTTCTTGCGGTGATAATGTATGTGCTGATTTCTTACGCAATGTCATTTCTTATTGTTTTTGTATCTTGGGTTTTTCCGTCTATAAGTAAGATATATAATGAAACATTGCCGTCGTTGGCATTTGAGATTATTCTTACGTTTCTTTCTATAGGAGTACCGTTCTTTGTGCTTCATCTTATTTTTAAGAAGGAAAAGA
The DNA here is from genome assembly GCA_937906895.1 of uncultured Clostridia bacterium. Lineage (GTDB taxonomy): Bacteria > Bacillota > Clostridia > Oscillospirales > Acutalibacteraceae > Fimenecus. Next base: position 3,843 of record CALCTT010000001.1, read on the forward strand.
TAGCAAAGGAATTACCGTTTGGAACAACTTATAACAGAGAAATTGCAAAATATCTTGTTATGGTATGTTTACCGATAATGGTTTTAAGTGCAATTGCAATTAATTATGCATCTGCACTTTTTCAAGAGATTTTAGGACTTGAATTCACTTCAAGTGTCAGTGAAATTTCTCTTAAAGGTGCAAAAGAAACTCTGTTAGGAATTTTGAGTGTTGCTGTTGTTCCGGCATTAATAGAAGAAACAGTAATCAGAGGAATTGTATTGCAGCCATTAAGAAAATATGGTGATAAATACGCAATTATTGCTTCTGCGTTGTTATTTGCTGTAATGCACGGAAATATGGTACAAATTCCATATACGGTTATCGGTGGTTTGCTTCTCGGTTTTCTTACTGTTACAACAGGTAGCCTTTGGCCGTCAATAATATTGCATTTTATCAACAATCTTTATTCTGTTATTGTATTAAGTGTAAATGATAATTTTGGTGAAACGGCATCAACTATTGTAACAGGTATTATGTTGTTGCTTTTTGCAATAGTTGGAATAATTGGTGTTGCAAAGCTTACAAAAATGAAATATAAAATATCATTGTCAAAAGGTAATAGTGTTTTGACTGTTGGTGAAAAGGTAACGGCAACACTTAAAAATGCTCCTGCTTTTGTAGCACTTGTTTTGTTGGCATTGATAACTATGAGTAATATTAAATTTTAATTATGGAAAAGATTGAATTTATGAAATATGCTCTTTCTCTTGCAGAAAAATCTGCCGAGGAAGGAGAGGTGCCTGTTGGTGCAATAGTTGTCTGCGACGGAGAAATTGTGGGCGTTGGCAGAAATCGCAGAGAAATTGTGAAAAATGCATTACACCACGCTGAAATCGAGGCTATAAACAACGCTTGTCAGAAGCTTGGTGGCTGGCGTTTGTGGAAATGTGATTTGTACGTTACACTCGAGCCCTGTCCAATGTGTGCAGGTGCAATTATAAATTCAAGAATAAGAAATGTATATTTTGGGGCAAAAGACGAAAAAAATGGTGCTGTCGTTTCGGCAGCACAGCTTTTTGATATGAATTTCACTCATAAACCGAATTATGAAGGCGGAATATTAGAAAAAGAATGCTCTGAAATACTTTCAAATTTTTTTAAAGAGTTAAGAAAACAGAAAGTGGGTGAAGAAAAATGAGCACAATCGCTGCAATTTCAACAGGCAGAGCACCCGGCGGAATTGGTGTAATCCGAATTTCAGGTGAAAACGCAATAAATGTTGCTGATAAGGTTTTTTCTTCATTCAGCGGAAAAAAAATAGAGGAAATTTCCGGATATTCAGCACTTTACGGAAAAGCCTATGATAAAAACGGAAATATTGATAATGTTGTTGCACTCCTTTTTCGTGCCCCAAAAAGTTATACAGGTGAGGATGTTGTAGAAATATCGTGTCACGGTGGACTTTTTGTAACTGATAAAGTCTTAAAAGCCGTGTATGATGCGGGTGCAATTCCTGCAGAACCCGGAGAATTTACAAAAAGAGCTTTTTTAAACGGAAAAATGGACCTGACAAGTGCAGAATCTGTTATGAATATTATCTCTGCACAAGGGGAACAGGCTGAAAAAATCGCTCTTGGTGTTCTTGAAGGCAGACTTTTTAAAGAGATAAAGAAAATCAACGATAAACTTGTTTATGATATGGCACTTCTTTCTGCTTGGGTTGATTACCCCTATGAAGAAATTGAAGATTTATCAGATAATAAGTTGAAAGAGCATATAGATGAGAGTATAATTAACCTTAACAAGTTAATTAATGATTTTGATAAAGGACAGATTATCCTTGAAGGCGTTGATACTGCCATTGTCGGTTGTCCTAATGTTGGTAAATCAACACTTATGAATTTGCTTTCAGGTACTGAAAAGTCAATTGTTACAGAAATTGCAGGTACAACAAGAGATATTGTTGAAGATACCGTAAATGTTGGTGGAATTACACTCCGTCTTGCTGATACAGCGGGCGTTCGAGAAACAGAAGATGTTGTTGAAAGTATTGGTGTCGACAGGGCAGTAAAAAGATTGCAGAATGCTGAACTTGTTCTTGCCGTTTTTGACGGTAGTCGTGAATTAAACGATGCTGACAGAAAATTAATTGAACTTTGCAAGGATAAAAAAGCAATAGGAATTGTTAATAAAACTGATTTAGATAAAAACTATCTAAACGGTGAAATCGAAGAGAATTTTTCTCAGACAGTTTTCATCTCAGCAAAAACAGGTAAAGGAAAAGAAGACCTTACAAAGGCTGTTGAGAAGGTTTTGGGGACTGCAGATTTTGATACATCAGCCACAGCAATTGTAAATGACCGTCAATGCGAGTGTTGTAAAAAGGCACTTGATGCACTTAAAGATGCTGAAAATGCATTTATGCTTGGTATGACAATGGATGCAGTTACTGTTTGTCTTGATTCAGCCATTGAAAATCTTATGATTTTAACAGGTGAAAAGGCAACAGAATTAGTAGTTAATGAAATTTTTGCACAATTTTGTGTAGGAAAATAATCCTTAAAAAGCCTCCCTTGTTAAAGGGAGGGGGACCATCGAAGATGGTGGAGGGATTCAAAAATAATTTTTCGAGTCGTCGAAAACCCCTCAGTCACCTTACGGTGACAGCTCCCCTTTCAGGGGAGCCGAGAATCTGCGACTCCTACTGAAAAGAGGTTTTATAAAATGAGTGAATGTAGTGGAAATTGTAGTAGCTGTTCAGCAAACTGTGACAGCAAAAAGCAGGACTTACACATTCCCGGAAATCCGATGAGTGATGTTAAAAAAGTTATCGGTGTTGTAAGTGGCAAGGGTGGCGTAGGTAAAAGCTTTGTAACATCTTCGCTTGCAGTTACAGCACAGACAATGGGTTATCAGACAGCAATTCTTGATGCCGATGTTACTGGTCCGTCAATTCCAAAGGCATTTGGTGTTCACGGAAATCCTGAAGGCACAGCAGAAGGTATGTATCCATTGGAATCAAAGCTTGGTACAAGAATTATGAGCGTTAACCTTCTTCTTGAAAAAGAAGACCAGCCTGTTATCTGGCGCGGTCCTGTTATTTCAGGGCTTATTCATCAATTCTGGCAGGAAGTAGTATGGGGCGATGTTGACTTTATGTTTGTTGATATGCCTCCCGGAACAGGCGATGTTCCGCTTACTGTTTTCCAGTCACTTCCTGTTGACGGAATCATTATTGTAACAACCCCTCAGGATTTGGTTACTCTTATTGTGAAAAAAGCAGTAAACATGGCAAAAATGATGAACATTCCGATTATTGGTATAGTTGAGAATATGAGTTATTTTGAATGTCCTGACTGTGGTAAGAAGCACAATATTTATGGTGAAAGCAAAATTGACGAGGTTGCTAAGGAACTTGGTGTTCCTGTACTTGCAAAGCTTCCTATTAACCCTGCAAATGCAGCACTTGTTGATAAGGGTGCAATTGAACTCAGTGAAGAAAAACAGTTTATTGATGTAATCAAAAAGATTGCAGAATAAACAATAGTCGAAAAATAACTAAAGAGCAGTTTTCACGAACTGCTCTTTTACTTTATCCTTAATGTTTTTAAATATGATTTTTGTTCAGGAGTAATACGATAACTTTCAACAGCTTTTTGTATACATTTGTTATGAATCCACTTGCTGAAATTATGATTTTCTATAAACGGAATAACCATATTCCAATTGCTTGCAAGTGCAGTTGCAAGATACCATGCAAGTGCCATATTGACATAATATTCATCAGATTTTATGGTTAAAAGCAATTGTAGATGCTTTTTATCTAAACGTTCATTCATAAAAAATTTCATTAAAGTTACGATACCAAATCTCACGGTATATGTATGAGAAGATTTTATCCATTCCTGTATTTTCAGGTATAATTTGTTAGGGTAATCACCTAAAATTTTAGGTGTCATCATATCGCAGGTTGCCCAATTATCAACAAACAGAAGAAAATCATCTAAGGCGGAAACGCATTCATTATAATCTTTTATTTGTTCGATTAAGAAAGCGTGTAAATTATCTTCTTCATAATACTTGTGAGGCAGAGCTTTTAAAAACTCTGCCTTTAAATCAGATTTGTTTATTTCCTTTGCGAGTTTCCTTAACGCAGGGACGCGAACACCGATAATTTTGTCTTTGTTGACAGTAGGCATAAGTTTAGAGTGAAATTCCTTATATTTTGAATCCTGCAAAGAAAATAGTTTTTCTTGAATTATATCCATATTAATATAATGTTTTTGAAAGGACAAAACAAGTCCAGAGAGCAACTACAAACAAGCCCTCTGCAGGAATTGCAAGCTTTGTGTACGGACATTTCCAACCTTTATCAACACAAAGGAAAATTGTTCTTGTCACAAAAACTGTTGTAGAGAAGAAAAGACCGCCAATCATTGAATAGTATGGAGTTTTAAGTGCTAACATGAGGAAAAGTAAAAAACCGCCTAAAGCACCTGAAATACCACCGTAATAAACTCTGATTTCTGTTTTACCTGCGTTATCAACAGGTTTGATAGAAAAACTTTCAGCATTTTTTATCGGACTGATAATAAATACAATTGCCATTCCAAAGAAATAGAGTATAAGACCAATAGTGGCAACCGCTGCAGGAATATTTGACATTAAAATTTCTTTCATAATAAAAACTCCCTTATGCTTTAATTGTTTCTTTTACATTCTTTTTATCGAAGAATGTTGTAAAGTTGATGATGAATAAAAGTATATAAGCAACCCACATAGGAAGATTTTCAATAAATGCACTCTTGCCGACGGTAACTAAAAGTACAAGCATAAGAGCCAGGATGATAACAAAAATGACCGTTGCAATTATGTACTTTTTATCTTTCATCATACATTTGTGGAAAAGGAAAATAATGATTCCTGCTGCACCGAAGAATGCAAAAATCAATGCAGATGCCCAATGTCCCAAACATCTTGGTGTCATAATAAGCTCAAGACCTGCTGACGGAACATTTATTGTAACAAAAAGTGCAGCACAGCCAAGAGAAGTAATGATAATGCCTGCTTTGTTGTAATAATTGTTTTTGCGATACATGTAAAGCACGTTTGTGAAAATTGAAAGTGAAGAAAGAACACCCCAGATTTTATATTCCAACGGATATTTGAGTCCGAGCATACTTGCAGTAACATCAGTTAAAATGTTGCCGAATTGTTCAGGGAAACTCAAAAAACCGTACCATGTAATAAATGCAAATCCTGCAATAAGATTTATAATGCAGAATATTGTTGTAGGTTTAGTGAGCTTCTCTGCAAACAAGATTTTCTTTATGAAAAAAGCATAGAAGAAAAGGAGAATTGTTGAGCCGATTACCCAAAGCCAGTAATCAGTAGCATTTGCATACATTGGCTCGTAAAGCATACCGTCAAATTTAGCAATAAATTGGTCGGCAGGTAGAAGCATATCTGCTTCTGTGGGAATTATGTAAGCATATTGGTCCCAGCTCATAACAAAGGACATCCATAAGCCGTAAACCACAGCCACAACTGCCCACATAATAGTGTAAACATTCATCATTTTTTTGTTATCTGTCATATCAATCCCTCCATAACAATAGTCTATCACTAAAAGGAAATAATTGCAACAAAAAAGGACTACCGATTTGGTAGTCCTAAAATTTTGTGAATATAAATTATTCTTCTTCGCCTTCGCAGTCGTCACAATCGCATTCGCAATCGAATTCAAGTGTTTCGCCACAAGCAGGACATTCAGCCTGACCGTCAAGAATGATTTCTTCATCAAAATAAATCATTTCGCCACAGTTAGGACATTCAACTTCATACATTTCGTCATCACAGTCGCAACAATCGTCACAATCGCAATCACAGTCGTCACATTCATCATAGAAGATTTCTTCAAGGTCTGCTAAATCTTCATCAACAGCGTCAAGCTGTTCTGTAACGAGAGCCATTTCGTCGTCAAGGTCACTTACTGTAAGTGCAAGGTCCTCGAGAACATCAAGAACTGCCTTGATAACCTTTGTTTCTTTATCGTCCTTGTCAAAGTCAAGACCTTCAACAAGACCCTTAAGATATGCTACTTTTTCTGTTACTGTCATCATTATTATTCCTCCGTTAAGTATAGTTTAACTTAATCAGCAAAAATTATGCTCTTGACATATACTCGCCTGTACGAGTATCAACGTTAATCATTTCGCCTTCTTCAATGAAGAGAGGAACTTTGATTTCTGCACCTGTTTCAAGAGTAGCAGGTTTTGTAGCGTTAGTTGCTGTGTTGCCTGCAAAACCAGGGTCAGTCTGTGTTACTTGAAGTACAACAAAGTTTGGTGGTTCAACACCGAAAACATTACCCTTGTATGAAAGGATTTTACAAACCATATTTTCTTTAACAAACTTAAAGTTGTCGCCAAGGTCTGAAGCATTTACAGGAACCATATCGTATGTTTCCTGGTCCATAAAGTAGTAAAGACCACCGTCATTGTAAGAATATTCCATATCTCTTCTTTCAATGAAAGCAGTTGGATATTTTTCAGTTGGGTTGAAAGTTCTTTCAACAACGCCACCTGAAATAACGTTCTTAATTTTTGCTCTTACGAAAGCAGCGCCCTTACCGGGTTTAACATGCTGGAATTCAACGATTTGATATACGTTGCCATCCATTTCAAATGTTACGCCGTTTCTGAAATCACCTGCTGATACCATAGGTAATATACCTCCAATTTGTTTTTATTCACTATAAAATAATACAATAAATTTTATTGTATTTCAAGTCTTTTTGTAAAATCAAGGAATAATTATATAACTTTCTGCCTTACTTGATGCAATTTTTTCATAAAATTCCTGATTTTCAATAGGATTTTTTATTGTTGGAATAACTTTTACGGTAGAAAAGTTGTTCTGTGCTTTATCATTATAAACAAGATAACTGTTTTCAATGTATGAAATAAAGTCACTGTTGTTTGGATTCTCAAGGAGTGGTGAGCAGATATGTGCGGAGGTGTCAAAAAGTGTTCCGCCCCATTTTTCTATGTTGCCGCCATCAGCACACTCTAAAGGAAATCCGAGAATAACAGGTCTTTTGTTAGCGGATGCAACAGCCTTTTCAATGAATTTCATAAGAATAAGGTTTCTGTTTAAGGCTGTGTCGTCTTCTGTATAAACAGGCACGGCCCCTGCTCTTGATTCAGGGAATTGGACAGAGTTAAGATAAATGCAATCTACACCTAAAGAGGAAACTTCATTGATTACAGATGCTATATAATTTATAGCTTTGCTGTTTGTAGGGTCAAGCCACACTCTGCCACCTGTAATTGCTGAATCGTCAAACCATATTCTTGTTTTTTCAGCGTTTTCATAGACATAAGCATTAAGTCGTTGAGGAGCAACAGTATCCTCAAAGCAGTATATTCTGCCGAGGACAAGAAAACCGTCAAGCTTAATTCTCTCAATAATTGATGAATCAATTTCTACATATTTTTCTGTGCCTGAATATGTCATAAGGTCAGAATTGTATGTGAGAATACCTTCTTGGGTTTTAAAGTCCAGCATAACCGAATTAAATCCGTTTTCTTTAGCAGTATCAAGAAAATCATTGAGCTTGCTTATATCATCAAGAATATCATTAGGAAGATATGTTGCACGGACTGTACCGAGATTATCTGCTGTAATAACGGGTGCTTCTTCAATAATGCTGTTATCAAGAGGGCGAGTTGAAAGGTTATAGCAGAATTTTATAAAAATAAAAACACCAACAAAAAGGCAGCACAAAAGGACGCAAAACAGAGCGATTCTGATGCGTTCTCTTTTTTTTGCTTTTTTACTTTCGTGAATTGGTCTTTCACCGCGACGAGAAGGATATTTTTTCTTAAATCCGTAATATCCTTTAAGTTGTCGTTGATTGTTTTCGTTTCTTGCCATAAATTAATCCTTTAAATAAATACTGATGTACCTGAAATTCCTGTAAATGCAAGTGACAAAATTCCTGTATAAATGAAAATTGCAGGAGTTCCTTTAAAGCATTTTGGAATAGATGTGTTTGAGTCGAGTTTTTTAAGTCCGCTGTTAATAAGTAAAACCGCAATAATATATGCAAGTCCTGCACCAAGTCCTGCACCGACAGACTCAATTACCGTAAATGCTGAACGATAATTGATTAACGGCATTGCAAAAATAAGAGTGTTAAAGGCAGCAATACCGATTCTTCGTTTTGTTGCAGGCTGAACTTTGCCGTAAATGTTTACTGCTATCATTATGATAATATAAATCACAAGAAGAATACCAACATAAATGAGAGCGTGAACAATTTCGTTAAGATTTTTTATAACAGGGAAAAAGTCCACAAGAACACATATTGCAGAGGTTAAAGTGGAAAAGAGTGTTATAAAAACTGCCATTGGCAATAACTGTCGTGGCTTTGCACTCATTCTCACGGCTTCACTTAAGCCATATCCACCGTTAAAAATCAGATTTTGAAACAGCATAACATAAAGAGCTGCGGAAAGTAGATTTAAAAACATATTCATTTTCCGTTACCTCCGATGCTTTTTCTTTTTATCGGGCTTGTTTTTGTTCTTACTCTTATATTCCTCAAGGTCAGAAAGCATATCAGAGAAATCGTCTAAATATGTTCTGTTGTCATCCTGAGAATTGTTTTCATTTGCGGGAGTTTCGGGTTCAGATTTTGTTTCTTCTTTTATGTTTTTTGATTTTTTATCTTTTTTAGTTTTCTTTGATTTATCCTTTGGAGCGTTTTCTTCTTCAGCGGTATCTCCGTAAGGATTAAAGTCGTCTTTCATAAGGTTTGTGAAATTATCACGGAGAGAACGTCTGATTTCGGATGTGTCAAATGCTTTATTAGGATTCGCTTCAGGATATTTTGCACTGATAAATCCCTTGAGTCCTGCTGCCAAAAAGCCCATAAGTAATAATCCGCCAAAAGGCATTAAAAATGCAGGAAGCTTAATAGGAAGATTAAGATTATATCCCCAGATTGTACCATTTGCAAATAATTCACGAAGAAAACCTACGACTATTGCAACAACACCGTAGCTTAATGATGCGGAAACAGCATCAATAAAACTTGTCTTTACATCATTTTTTACTGCAACTCGTTCACAGTGAAGAGCAATAAGCGAGTTAACTGCCATAAGAGGAAGATAGATACCAAAGTTTGCAGACATATTTGGGAAAAGACGATTTGTCACATACATTATAGGGAAGATAACTGCAACGCCAAAAACGGTATATAAAGCAACTCTCCAGTATCGACGGACATTTTTAAGGAATTTTGAAGCAAGAACTTCACATACAATAAGCTCAACTGCAGTTACAACAGCAAGGAAAACTGCAAGTTTTAATGAGTGTGCAATAGCAACAACGGGACAAAGACCGATTGCCTCAAAAAGCAAGGGGTTTTTAATAAGAGCACTATTGCGGATTGTTTTCAATGAAGCTGTTTTCTCACTCATCTATGCCACCTCCCATAATAAAAGGTGCTTCGCTGATGTTTGCTGCATTTTCTTCAGCAATTACTGCCTTAAGACTTTCGCTTTCAAATGTATTCTGCTCTTTATTATCAGTTTTTTCTGTTTCATCTTGAATTTCAACAGTAAACAAGTCAGGAATTTCGTCAAGAATTTCTTCAGGAACGACAGTTGGAGCCTTTTCTATTTCAATATAAGGTTCTTGTTCCTTGATTTTTTTCTTTTCTCTGAATGTAAGAGGAAGATTATCGAAATAATCTGAAATGCCACAAGCAATTACAAAGCCGAAACAGGCACTTTCTTCAAAAGGTGCAACATATCGGATAACCATACATATAATGCCGCTGACAAAGCCCCATACGGCCTTTGATATTGTTCTTTTTGGTGCAGTAATCGGTGAAGAAATAAAGAAAATTGCACCGAATAAAATCATACCTGAACACAGTTCCATTATTACAGAGATAACTCTGCCTGTTGAAATTCTTGGAAAAAGACTTGCCATAATGCCAACAGCAAGAATAAAACAGATTGTTCCTATGCTGTCCTTAGGTCTTCTTAATACAAGGAAAACAAGTACACCGATAAGTCCTAAAATACAGCCTGTACCCATGGCAGAAGGAACATTGCCAACAAGAGTTTCTAAAACACCAACAAGGTTTTTGTTGATTGAATTACCGTATAAAAGCATTTGACCTAATGAGTCGCCTGTTGATGAATATTTAAAAATTTCTTCGGGCCAACAAAGGGTAGCAAAACAAAGTGCAGTTGCTGATGGTATAAATGGTGTTTTTTCAGGATTGCCAAAAGGTAAAACGCATACACCCATTGCAAAACCTGCAGTTAAAACGGTCAACCACCAAGGTGCAGATGCAGGTAAAAGTAACGCTACGCTTATGCCGATAATATATGAGTGAAGTGATTTTGGCGGAAATTCCGAATTGAGGAATTTCTTTCCTGCACTTGTAAACAAACGACATGTAATAAGTGATATTATTGTGTTGAACACAGCGACAAAACCGTGACTGAATATTGCCACAGCTAAAGGAACGCACAGCATAAGAAGAGTATCTATACTTGCTGATCGCTTTGATTCATCTATTGAATTTTGAGGCACATTTATGTCGTTCATAATACATCCTCACTTTTTCCAATATTTTTTTATTGCACACTTCTCGTCCCTGTAATATTATGAAATAAGAGCATTTTTCAGGAGGTAACAAAAATGACTTTTGAAACACTTAATGATAATGTAATGCTTGTTGAACTTTCAGGGAAAGAAATGGAAAAACTCCATATTACATACGAAACGCTGAATGATGGCAGTGAAAAAACACAAATTGCATTAAAAACACTATTATCAAAAATTGATACGAAAAAAAGACTTTCAAAAGGTGAAAAGGTTGTTGTTGAAGCAATGCCAACGGAAAACGGTGGTTGCTTTTTTATTTTCACATTTACATATATCAAGAAAAAAAGATATAAAGTAAAAAGAAACGAGGCTTCTTTTATTTTTAGAGCAGAAAATCTTAACAATTTTCTTGATTTTCTTTCCGTAATAAAGAAAAATAATGAGTTTTCTTACATCTGTAATGTGTATGAGTTAAAAAACAACTATTATCTTTATGTTCCTGACGATAATAAAAAATTAAGTCATTTTGCTATGGAATATGGAGAAAAAGCAGAAAATATCTGCCACGAATGGTTAATTGAACACGGTAAAAAATTGGGAAAAGTTTATTTGCAATAGTTTTCCTCTGCGATTTTCTTGAAATTCTCAATTGTGCCTTTTCTGTCAGCACTTGAGAAAATAGCATTACCTGAAACGAAAACATCAGCACCGGCTTTTGCTGCAATTGCGATTGTTTTTTCGTTGATACCGCCGTCAACTTCGATTTCACAGTTAAGTCCACGTTTTTGGATTTCCTGTCTTAAAGCAGAAACCTTTGGCATCATATCTTCCATAAAACTCTGTCCGCCAAAACCGGGCTCAACGGTCATAACAAGCACCATTGAAAGCTTATCAAGATATGGGAAAATATCCTCAACAGGAGTTTTTGGCTTAACTGTAAGTGATGCTTTTACACCGTTTTCAAGGATTTTGTCGATTGTTTCGTCAATAGGTGAATCACATTCTGTGTGGAAAGTGATAATATCAGCACCTGCCTTACAGAAATCGTCAATGTATTTTAAAGGCTCACTAATCATAAGATGAACATCAAAAGGAACGTCAGTTGCCTTTTTGATACACTTCACAAGAGGAGCACCTAAAGTGATGTTGGGAACAAAATGACCGTCCATAACGTCAATGTGCATATAGTCAGCACCGCAGTTTTCCATATCCTTTAATTCTTCTGCCATTCTTCCGTAGTCACAGGAAAGAATAGACGGCGAAATTTTCATCATAATAACTCCTCCAAAATAAAGTATAATCAATATATTTTATCATATATTGATAGGAAATACAATATTTAATAATTAAAAGTAACACTATGCGTATTGGCAGGCTTCCATGCCGGTATTTTTAAATACAAATTATAATTTGTCGGGATAATATGCAATTAATATATTTCGGGTAGGGCGGGGTCTTGACCCCGCCGTTATTGGTTCGTGTGTTGACTTTCGGCGGGGTCAAGACCCCGCCCTACCGTGATATCAACGGGTATTGGTTTATCCCGACAAACTCTAATTTGAATGTTAAAATCATTTGTGTGAAACCATAACTTCGTCCTACGCTATAAATGAGTTTACATTATAAAAAAACTCCGAGAATTACAGATTTGTAAATTTCACGGAGGTTTTTATTCACATAATTGTATTTGGATGTATTATCTGTTATTGCTTTTTATTCGACAGACATTATTTTTTCAAACAATGCGATGAGTTGCGGAACATAGTAATTTTTATAGCCTTCTTCATTTGGGTGACAACCGTCGGCAGTTCTTTCACCATTACCTGTAAGATAGGTATTGCTTTGTACCGTATTCCAACCATTCAAACCGCTTTCATTGTAAGCATCATAGTACGGTATTGAGTATTTGTTGCATATTGCTACAGCACAGTCGTGATAATTTTTATAAGCCTCATAGGATATATCATCTACCTTATGAGGTATCACAAAGCAAATCGGTTTGCCAACAAAATTATTAAGAGCATACCTGAAAATTGTTTCTAATGCTCCGCAGATAGTTGTTTCATCTACTGTGCCTGTGTAATCTGACATATCATAGGTGCCAAGTGGCATATCGCCCCACACATCATTGACACCGCCCTCAAAGCAATACAAATCACCATCTGTAGGCAAATTTTCAAGGTTGTCAACAATTGAATGTTTTTCATCTGTTCTTGTAACGAGTGTTGCACCACCTTCAGCGTAATTTTCATAAGTGCCGTTAACCGTATCGGCTATGATTTTTGCATAGCCACCGTTACAATATAAGCCCATGCAAATACTGTCACCGTCATATACGATTTTTTTGCCTGTCAACGGAGATTTGATGTATTCGTCATCTGAACTATAGTTTGATATGTAATCATTACCGTCTTCATCGAATTTTGCTGTTCTGTTATCAGCAAAGAATCCTGCAACTGAAAGCCCAAAAGCAATCAAAAGGCAAAGAATTATTACTGTTTTACTTTTCATTTTCATATACTCCTATTTTGACAAATTACCACATCAGTATAATTTAATTATATAACAACTAACAGTTGTTGTCAACGACTAACAATGGGATTTTCATTAAACACTCTAAAGTTGTTAAACTTAATATAGAGGTGACTAATATGGTTGAAAATTTGAAAAAATTGAGAAACAATGCACATATCAGCCAACAACAACTTGCAGATGTTATAGGAGTAAGTCAGCAATCCATTAACAAGTATGAAAATCACATGGTTGAACCCGATATTGCTACACTTATTGCAATTGCAAATTATTTTTCAACCTCTGTTGACTATCTTATAGGTAATACCGAAGTTGAAAGAAAGATTGAATTTGTTCAAAAATATGATTTAAACAGTGAAGAGAAGATGTTTATTGACGGATATCGAAAACTTAACAAAACAGAGAAAAAAATAATAAGTCTTATAATCTCCAACAATAAATTAAATATAGAATGACAAAAGCAAAACCTCCGAGAATTACAGATTTGTAAATTCTACGGAGGTTTATTGTTTTAGCTTATTATATGGTTTTTTTGAATTAGAGTTTTCGTTTACTTTCAGAATGATTTTTTGATAAATATAATTTTGGCGGGGTCAGTCAAGACCCCGCCCTACCAATGTTATTCCAAATTTACATTACGCCTAAAAATTCTTCAAGGCAGAGGTTTTGCTGTTTCATTTCCGTTGCCACATCGATGCCAACATATCTCCAATGCCAAGGCTGAAAAATCATACCTGTTATTTCGGTTTTATCTTCAGGATAACGAAGTACAAAACCGTAGTTATGAGCATTTGCTACGAGCCATTTGTATTCTTCAGTAGAAGAAAATCCAGCACTTGCACTGATTACATCAACAGCAAGTCCTGCACCGTTTTCACTGCATCCTGCAGGTTCAACTCTTTTTTCAGCATTTAATTTTGCTTCGTCTTCAGTAAGTCCCTGAAGAACAAATGCCTGAACCTTATTATCATAAATTGTTTTCTGTCGTTGATAACCACAGTATCCTGAATAAGGTGTAAGTATAATATCCTCTGTTAATGCTGCGTTATACATTAATCTGTATGCTTCTGCAACGCGGATGTCTGCAGTAACTGAACTTCCCTCAATTACAGGAGCAGTTGTCGGTGAGTAGTTTTTATCAAGAGGATAGTTTTTATTGATAAGGGTCAATGCCCAGTTTTCACTTACTAAAACACTTGCAGGGCTATAGTTATCCCATATAATCGGTTCTTCTGTAATTTCTTCTGTAACGTCTTCAGGTTCAGTAGTTTCTTCCTCAACAATCTCTGTTGGTGCTTCTGTTGCAGATTCAACCTCTGTAGTAGTTTCTACAGGCGCTGTGTTGTAATCTCCGTCACGGCAAAATGCAAAATAAAGTATTAAAAGTGAACCTAATATAATCACAAGAGAAATTAAAAGTATTCCACGGATTTTTAATTGTCTTTTTTTCATATTTACGTCCTATAAGTATATTTATTTTATGTATATATAGTTTATTCTTTTTTCTGTCTTATGTCAATATTTGCAAAATTTTTAAAAATAATAGTGACTAAATAAAAAAAGTGTGATACAATATCATAGTGTATATATGTATCATAGGAGGTTTCTGTTTTGAAAGCTTATGAAAGTCATCCTCACTATCCTTCAAAGGTTCGTGAGTGTTCAAATTTCGCTATCAGAGAAATAAAAAGAGTCTGTAAAGATATCGGCCCTCGTCCTGCAGGATATGAGGGAGAGAAAAAGGGTCAGGACCATGTTGAAGCTCTTATGACTCCAATTGCTGACGAGGTAAAAAGAGAGAATTTCACTTTAAGTCCGAAAGCATTTATGAGCTGGGTTATGATTGACGGTGCTCTGGCTCTTATTGCAGCGGTTCTCGGAATACTCTGCTTTGCATTTGATATGCCACCTGCTGTTGAAACAGTTTTGAGAATCGTTTCAGTTGCTCTTGTTCTGATTGCTGTATTCTTCCTTTTAGGTGAATTTCTTTTCTATAAACAAGTTCTCGATGTTTTCTTCAAAAAAGAGGAATCAAGCAATGTTATTTGTACAAGAAAAGCGGCCGGTGAAACAAAAAGAAGAATTATTATAGGTGGTCATATTGATACTGCTTATGAATGGAGATACACTTATCTTGGCGGTTCAAAAATGGTAACAGCGATTATTGTTTCCGCTATTTTAGGACTTTTAGTTACACTCGGTTTTTCAATTGCTGGATTTTTTGTTGATAACCGTACAGCAGAAATCGTTATGCTTGTTGTTCAGGCGCTTATGATTCCTGCACTTGTTGCTGTAATGTTCTTCGTAAACTGGAAAATGCCTGTTGACGGTGCAGCCGATGACCTTACAGGTGTGTTTACAGCAATGGCAGCACTTCTTTATTTCAAACACAACGATATCCGTCTTGAAAACACTGAAATCGTCGCAATGTCAGTTGGTGCTGAGGAAGAAGGTCTTCGTGGCTCAAAGGCATTTGCAAAGGCTCACGCTGATGAGTATAAAAATGATGGTGTTGAAACATTTTTCTTAGCACTTGACACTCTTCGTGATTACGAATTTATGTCAGTTATCACAAAGGATATGACAGGTACTGTAAGTCTTGATAAACAGACTTGTGCTCTTGTTAAAAAGGCTGCAGAAAATGCAAATATTCCTGTTAAGCTTTCAACTATTCCATTGGGCTCAACTGATGCAGCTGCTACACAGCAGGGCGGAATCAAGTCAGTTGCATTCACAAGTATGGACCCTGCTCCTGCAAGATATTATCATACCCGTGATGATAATGTCAGCGTACTTGACATGAAAACACTTGAGGATTCACTTAAAGTAGTTCTTGAAACAATATACTTGTTTGATGAACAGGGACTTAAAGACAGTTATTAATTTCACCGAAAAGGGGAAAAAAGATATGAAAAAGAATTTTATCAGAATTATTGCACTTGTGTTAGCATTAACAATGCTTACAGTATCATTTGCAGGCTGTAGCGGTACATCAGAGGTAAACAGACCTGTTGCAGTTGAAGAAAAAACAGACCTTAAGGATGTTTCTTTCAAATTTACTTACGGAGAATTAAAAGAAATTCTTCCCGGTGACAAGCTTGCAACACTTTATGAAAATTTTAACAAAAAGACAGATGACAGAGAAGTTGAACTTTCATATTATGAACTTGTTTCAAAATATGGTTCAGAAGAATACTTTAACGACATCTTAGCTCTTATTTCTGATGAAGAATGGGCACAGTTCACAGGAAATCAGCAGGAAGTTCTTGATTATTTTAATAACATGATTAATGATATTAAAATGAACGGTACTGCAAGAGTTTCTTATAGCGAAAATTTCTGGATTAACCACGGTGATGGTGTTGTATTCAAGTCAGAAGATGGTAAGGAATTAGAAAATCAGGATAAATTCCGTGCTGCATTCCGTCTTTATGCTGATACTGCTCTTAAGGATATCGGTTCATTCCTTATGAATCTTAGTCAGGAGGAAGCAACAGAGTTCAAAGCAGATTTAACTGATGTTATTTATCCTCTTGGTGAAAAGAATGCAAGTACATTGACACTTGATGACCTTTACACAGACGAAGAAACAAATACATTCCCTATTTACACTTCAATTGTTCCTACTCTTGTTCATGACCTTGCTGAAGACGGCAGCAACGCAGAAGATGAAGATGGCGAATATATCTTTGTTCCATCAGAACTTTACAGAACAATCAATATGGTTGTAAAACCTGAAGAAGCAAGTGTTAAAAAGGCATTTTCAATCCGCCAGAAAGACGGAATTATGGAGCAGTTCAAGGTAGCTGAAACATATATGAAACTCAACTCATTTGAAATTGCATTTGCCCCTTGCAAGATTACAGCAGGTATCAATGCTGTTACTGATGAAATGGCATACACAACTTATGAGAAGAATATGATTATCACAGCAAATATCACATTCGCAGGTGCTTTAGCTGATTACGGTACAGTTATTGTTGAATTCCCTTGCACATCTTCTCTTACATACAACTTTGGTTGGGCAACAGCAGAATAAAAAGAAAAATCACATCAGCGGTGTTCTTAATTGAGCACCGCTTTTCTTTTGTTGACAATATTCATTATATAGAATACAATAAATATAATATTATAATATATTTGAAATGGGGAAAAGGATATGAAAAAGGTTTTATCAGTAATTCTTGCGGTAGTTTTGGTGCTTTCATCACTTTCACTTTTTGCCTTTGCAAAGGAAGAGGAAATAGTTCCCGTTATTGTTTTACAAGGCTATTCAGGACCGACACTTGTTTACGCAGACGAAAATGGTGAGCCAATCATCGACCCTGAAACAAACGATGTTATTAAAGCCTGGCCTGTTGATTTTGGTAAAATCGGCGAACAGCTCCTTGAGGCATTACCGGGAATGGTTACAGGTAAACTTATTGGTGAAGATGCCATTGTTGAGGCAATCGTACCAATCGTTAAAGATACACTTATGCCACTTGTAATTCTTGAGGATGGTACTTCATGGCAGAACCTTACATATTACCCAAAGGGTGCAAAGGCTACTCAGGTTTCAACACTTATTGAAAAGGGTATGGAGCAGTATATTCCTGAAAGCATTTTTGTTGAAGAAGCTGTAAAACGTGTTGGTGCCGAAAACGTATTTGGCTTCACTTATGACTGGCGAAGAAGTCAGATTGATTATGCAAAAGCAGTTGACGAATATATTCAGGAAGTCAAAGAAATCACAGGCAGTGATAAAGTCGATTTAATGGGACTCAGTCACGGTGGTCAGTACGGTACAACATACTTGTATTATTATGGCTATAAAGGTGATGTGAGAAATGCTATTCTTGCAAATCCTGCAACAGGAGGCACAACACTTGTCAGCACAGTTTTTATGAACGAATATGTTGACCTTGATTTAAAAAATGTAATGAAATTCGTTGAACATATATTTGATATAGAAGAAGACTTTAATTGGATTTTTGACCTTCTTTCATTGGAGAATATTGTTGGCGGTGCAAACAGAGTTTTACAGGAAGAAAGAATCAATTACAGACTTTCCAATGTTCCGTCACTTCTCGATTTTGTTCCTATGGACAGATTTGACGAAGTTATCGAAAACATCGGTTTAAACCCTGAAACAAACGGAAAACTCTATTACGATACAGTTAAATATCATAAGGATGTTCATACAGGCACTAATCTTGCAGATAAGTTTGCAGAATTACAAGAAAACGGAACTAAAATCGGCTATATTGTTGGTTGCGGATATACTGCAGTAAGCAGTGTGGGAACAAACTCCGATTTCCTTATTGATACATATCTTTGTTCAGGTGGTGCTACTTGTGCTCCTTTCGGTGAAACATTTGAGGCTGGTTATGTTCAGAATGGCTTAATTTGTGACGACCCTGCACATTATCATATTTCACCTGAATTTAATATTGATGCTTCAACAGGAGCATTGCCTGACAGCACCTGGTATGTGACAGGTCAGGGACACGGACAGTATTTCAATGACCCATATACAAGAGAAATTGTTTGTAAATTCCTCTGGGAAGACCTTGACAGCGTTTATGATGATGAAAACTTTCCACAGTTCAATTATTCGCAGAAGCACGCTGACAATGTTTATGCATATTTCAACAACACTGATGCAGGATACCACTCATCTGCTGATACAGAATTTATTGTAGAAAACCTTTCAAATACATCACCAATCCATGTTGTATGTGTTGAAGTAAATGGTGCAGATATGGATTATACTCATGAAATTGATACTGTACTTCAGGTTGGTGAAAAATATGTGATGGATGTAAGCAATGTTTCACCTGAAACTGCTGATAAGCCATTTACAGTAAGCGTGTCATACATCATTGACAACACAATGAAAACAATAGCAACAAGAGAATTTAAATTTATTGCTGTAAGTGATGAAATGATGGAAGAATATCCACATCTTGCAAAGAATACTGTTGATGAGGATGTAGAACCTGCTCCTGAAGAAACAGTTAAACCCGAAGAACCAACAACACAAGAACCTGAAACAGAAGCAAAACCTGATACAGAAAAGCCTGTTGTTGACGAGCCTGAAACAGAGGAAGAAAAAGAACCTGTAACAGATGTTGAAATTCCTGATACAGATGCTTTACAGACAAAATCAGTTGTAACGGCTATTGCAGTTTGTGGAGTTGCATTAGCAACAACAGCAGTCGTAATTAAGAAAAAAGAAGATTAAAAAGAATACACGGTATGGCGGGGTCTTGACGACTCCGCCGTTGTCATTTCTGCAAACAAATTATAATTTGTAGGGGAGATTTGAATTCTTGTCTCCCCTGAAAGGGGAGATGTCACCGCAAGGTGACAGAGGGGTTTGTAAAAGTTTCCAATTAGTGTGTTGATATGGGAACAGACCCCTCAGTCTCGCTAACGCTCGACAGCTCCCCTTTCAGGGGAGCCGAGATGATATCATAACCACTATAACTTCCCCGATAAACTCCGATTTGCCTATTCGTTTTCCATTTTCCGTTTTGCAATTTCCGATTTATTTCTAATTCCCACCAAAATTATATGAATTACCTATTGAATTCCTACTAATTTTGTATTATATTATTATACAAGGCAAAATAACAATACTTTAAAAGGTTATGATATTATGAAAATTTCAACAAAAGGCAGATATGCACTTCGTCTTATGACCGATTTGGCAATTCATAAGGACGACGGATATATCTCAATAAAAACCGTATCTCAAAGACAGGGTATAAGTGAAAAATACCTTGAACAGATTATTAAAATGCTGGCAAAAGAAAACCTTGTTGAAAGTATCCGTGGTGCTCAAGGTGGTTATCGACTTACACGAGAGCCGGTTGAATATACAGTTGGTGAAATTCTCCGTGTTACTGAAGGTAGTCTTGCTCCTGTTGCTTGTCTTGCAACTGACGAAAACACCTGTGAAAACTGTATGGATTGCGTAACGCTTGAAATCTGGCAATGTGTCCTTGATGCAGTTAATAAAGTTGTTGACTCAATTACTTTACAGTATCTCGTGGATAAGCAGAAAGAAAAAGGTAATTGCGGATGTTGTTAAAATACGATTTGCGTGAAACTGCACGATATATGGGCTACAAACACGGTGTAGAACCAAGTGAAGAAATCTGTGAATTAGTTGACGAGGCTTATAAAGAACTCTGCAAAGTAATCCAACCAAAGTATATTTATAAAGAATATGATTTCACAAAAACTGAAAACGGAATAATTGTTGACGGAATTGAATTTATAAGCAAAAAAATGTTGAATCATTTGCGAGATTCATCTTCAATAATTCTATTTGGTGCAACTTTAGGTCAGGGTGCAGATACTCTTATCCGTAAGTATTCCGTTACCGATATTGCAATGACAGCTGTTGCACAAGCTGTTGCAGGTTCAATGGTAGAAAACCTTTGTGATATTGCATGCGAAGAACTCAAAACTGCAATAAAAGGTGAACACAGACCTCGATTCAGTCCCGGATATGGTGATTTTCATATATCAGCACAAGCTGATTTTTTTAAACTGCTTCCCATGAACAAGCAACTTGGAATATCACTTTCCGACGGATTTATGATGACTCCAACGAAAACAGTTACAGCCTTTATTGGCGTAATTAAGGAATGATAAATATGACATTTAGAGAAAAATATGGTAAGGAAATACTGTTTTTTGATGGTGCAATGGGTACAATGCTCCAAAAAAACGGTTTAAAAACAGGTGAATTGCCTGAAAATATGAATTTAACTCATCCTGAAGTCCTTTTGAAAATTCATAAGGAATATCTTGATGCAGGATGTAATGTGATTACAACAAATACTTTTGGTGCTAATTCACTTAAATTCAATAATGTGGAAGAAATCATTACAAGTGCAGTAAAACTTGCAAAACAGTCCACAGAGAAATATGACAGAGATACTTTTGTAGCACTTGATGTAGGCCCTATAGGCAGACTTTTAGAGCCTTGCGGTGATTTGCCCTTTGAACAGGCTTATGAGCTTTTTAAAGAACAGGTCATAGCAGGTGAAAAAGCAGGTGCTGACCTTGTTTTAATCGAAACAATGGGTGATTTGTATGAAATCAAAGCAGCAGTTTTAGCAGCAAAAGAAAATACAAATCTTCCTGTCCTTGTTTCAATGATTTTTGATGAAAAGGGCATACTTTTAACAGGTGCAGACATAAAAACTGCAGTTGTGACACTTGAGGGTTTAGGTGTTGACGGTATTGGTATGAACTGTGGTCTTGGTCCTGACCAGATGCTCCGACTCTTAAAAGAAACGAGAGAGTATTCAAGTACACCAATATTCATTCAACCAAATGCAGGACTTCCTGTCAGTGTAAACGGAAAGACTACTTACAATGTAACTGCGGAAGAATTTGCACAAAAACAACTCCTGATTCTTAAAAATGGTGCCAGTACTCTGGGTGGCTGTTGTGGTACAACTCCTGAACATATTAAGGCAATGATTGACCTTTGTAAAAATGAGGAAATCACAGAAATTGAAAAGAAAAACTATACTGCAGTTTCTTCTTATTCAAAAACAGTTGAGTTTACCGAAAAGCCTGTAATTATCGGTGAAAGAATAAACCCAACAGGTAAAAAACTCCTTAAAGAAGCACTTCGTAACAATGATATGGACTATATCTATCGTGAGGGCGTAAGTCAGGCAGATGCAGGTGCTTATATTCTTGATGTAAATGTGGGACTTCCCGAAATTGACGAACCAATTATGATGGTGAACACTGTTAAAGGACTTCAGAGTATTCTTGATTTGCCTTTGCAGATTGACACATCTGATACAGTTGCTATGGAAAAAGCACTTCGTATTTATAACGGAAAAGCTATGGTCAATTCAGTTAATGGTAAAGAGGAGTCAATGAATTCTGTGTTTCCACTTGTGAAAAAATACGGTGGTGTGGTTGTTTGTCTTACTCTTGACGAAAACGGAATTCCCGAAACAGTTGATGGCAGAATATCAATTGCAGAAAAAATCATAAACAAAGCAAGTGAATATGGAATTTCTAAAAACGACCTTGTTTTTGACCCGCTTTGTATGACGGTCAGCACCAATAAGGATAATGCGAAAATTACTCTTGAGTGTGTTCGCAGGCTTAAAAATGATTTAGGTGTCCATACAGTTTTAGGTGTTTCAAATGTTTCATTCGGACTTCCTAATCGTGAACTTCTTAATTCATCATTCTTTACACTTGCACTTAATAATGGTTTGAGTGCGGGGATTATAAATCCAAAAAGCGAAATGATGATGAACGCTTATTATTCATACTGTGCTTTGATGGGAAACGATAACAATTTTGAAAGCTATATTGAGAATGTGACCGACACAAAAGCAGAGGTAAAAGGTGATTCAGTTGACCTTAAAACTGCTGTTATAAAAGGCTTAAAGGAACAGGCAAAACAAGAAACCGAAAAAGAACTCAAAACCAAGACACCACTTGAGATTATTGACGGAATTTTAATTCCTGCTCTGGATTGTGTCGGTAATGATTTTGAGAATAATAAGGTTTTTTTGCCTGGACTCTTAATGAGTGCTGAAACAGCAGGTATCAGCTTTGAAATAATTAAAAATCATTTACAGAATAGCGGTTCAGAAAGTGCCAAAAAAGGCAAAATAGTAATTGCAACCGTTAAAGGTGATATTCACGATATAGGCAAAAATATTGTGAAAGTTCTTCTTGAAAATTATGGTTATGATGTGATTGATTTAGGTAAAGATGTTACACCACAGGCGATTGTTGATGCAGTTAAAACTCATAGTGTAAAACTTGTAGGACTTTCTGCACTTATGACAACAACTGTTCCCAGTATGGAAGAAACAGTCCGACTTCTCCGTGAACAGACCGACGGTGTTGCTGTAATGGTTGGTGGAGCGGTGCTGACAGAGGAATATACAAAGATGATAGGTGCAGACTATTACGGTAAGGATGCAATGTCATCTGTTAGAATTGCCGAAAAATTCTTCTCAAATTAGTGCTATTTGTATATTGTTATAATTGACAAAATTTTACTGTAGTAGTATCATATAAATGAATTCATAGTAATTTACTGTGAAATAAGAAAAATGTTTGAAATTAACGAAAAGAGATGTATATATGAAAGTTTACGCAGACAATGCTGCAACAACAAAAATTTCAAAAGTAGCTCTTGATGCAATGATGCCTTGTTTTGAGGAAATCTACGGAAATCCGTCAAGCTTACATTCAGTTGGACAAGATGCTTTTCACGCAGTAAGAGATGCACGAAATATTGTTGCAGAATGTATCAATGCTGACCCTAATGATGTGTATTTTTCATCAGGCGGTAGCGAAAGCGACAACTGGGCAATCAAGGGCGCAGCATACTTAATGGCTAAAAAAGGTAAGAAGCATATTATCAGTTCAAAGTTTGAACATCACGCTGTTTTGCACACTCTCAATGCTTTGGAAAAAGATGGCTTTGAAATCACTTTGCTTGACGTTTATGAAAACGGTCTTGTAAAGGTTGAAGATGTAAAAAATGCAATCCGTGAGGATACAGCACTTGTGACAATTATGTACGCTAACAACGAAATCGGTACAGTTCAGCCCATCCGTGAAATCGGTGCAGTTTGTCGTGAAAAAGGCGTTCTTTTCCACACAGACGCTGTTCAGGCTGTCGGTCACATTCCTGTTGATGTGAAAGCAGATAATATTGATATGATGTCATTTTCAGGTCATAAGTTCCATGGACCTAAAGGTGTTGGCGGTCTTTACTGCAAAAAGGGTATAAGACTTCCGAATCTTATTGAAGGTGGTGCTCAGGAGAAAAATCGTCGTGCAGGTACGGAAAATGTTCCTGCAATCGTTGGTATGGCAGCAGCACTTAAAGATGCCTGTGAAAATATGGAAGAAAATACAAAGAAACTCATTTCAATGAGAGAACAGCTTATAGAGGGAATTCTTAAAATAGAGCGTAGTCGTATCAATGGTGACCGTGAACACAGACTTCCCGGAAATGTAAGTGCTTGTTTCGAGGGTGTTGAGGGCGAATCGCTTCTTCTCTACCTTGATTTAATGGGAATCAGTGCTTCTTCAGGTTCAGCTTGTACTTCAGGCTCACTTGACCCGAGCCATGTGCTTTTGTCAATCGGTCTTCCTCATGAAGTTGCTCATGGTTCACTTCGCTTGAGCCTCTGTGAAGAGAATACACCTGAAGAAATGGAATATATAATTGAGCAATTACCACCAATAATTAACAGACTTCGTGATATGTCACCATTGTGGGAAAAGATAATGAAAGAAGGTAACAACTAATGGAATATTCAGAAAAAGTAATGGAACATTTTGTCAATCCGCATAATGTAGGTAAGCTTGACGACGCTGATGGTGTGGGTGAAGTTGGCAACGCAAAATGTGGCGATATTATGAAAATGTATCTCAAAATTGAGAATGATATTATTACAGATGTTAAGTTCAATACTTACGGTTGTGCATCTGCTATTGCAACAAGCTCAATTGCAACTGATATGATTAAAGGACAACCGTTGTCAGAGGCTCTCAAGCTCACAAACAAAGCAGTTGTTGAGGCTCTCGACGGACTTCCTGCAGTAAAAATCCATTGTTCAGTTCTCGCTGAACAGGCTATCAAAGCAGCCGTTAAGGATTATTACGACAAAAACGGTATTGAATACGATGCAAAAGAATTTGAGTTTGAAGACCATCATCATTAATCTATAATAGCCTCCCTTGTTAAAGGGAGGGGGACCACCGTAGGTGGTGGAGGGATTCCAAAATGACAGTAAAACAAATGCAGGACAGAATTCTGCAACTCAAAAAAGAAAAAGACATTTGTATATTGGCTCACAGTTATGTTGCTCGTGAAATTATAGAAATTGCCGATTTCACAGGTGACAGCTTTCAGTTAAGTGTTGAGGCCTCAAAAACTGATGCAAAAACTGTAATTATGTGCGGAGTCCGTTTTATGGCTGAAACTGTAAAAATTCTCTCACCTGAAAAAACAGTTTACATCACAAGTCCTGTTGCAGGTTGCCCAATGGCTGAACAGATGAGCAAGGATTATATTGAAGAAATCAAGAAAGAACATCCCGATTATACAGTCGTTGCATATATCAACACTACTGCAGCACTTAAAACAGTTTGTGATGTTTGCGTAACATCTGCATCAGCAGTCAATGTTGTCAGCAAATTGGACAATGACAAAATTCTTTTCATTCCGGACTGTAACTTAGGTGATTTTGTTGCAAAGCAAATGCCTGAAAAGGAATTTAAGTTTGTGAATGGCGGATGTCCTGTTCACGGACAGATTACAGCCGATGATGTTAAAAAAGCAAGAGAGCTTTATCCCGATTCACTTCTCCTTGTGCATCCTGAATGTAAGCCTGAGGTTGTAGCAGAAGCCGACTATGTCGGCTCAACAACAGGTATTATGAAATTCGCAAAGGAAAGCAATCATAAGAATTTCATTATCGGTACAGAAATAAGTATTGCAGAGTCATTACAGTATGAATGTTCTGATAAGAATTTCTTTGCACTTTCACCAAAACTTATTTGTCCCGATATGAAGGCAACAACTCTCGTTGACCTTTATAACACAATTCAGGGTAATGGTGGCGAAGAAATCACTTTGGATGCAGAAACTATTGAGAAAGCCAGAAAATGCATTGATAAAATGCTTGAGCTTGGGTGAATATAAATGAAAAAAGCAGTTATTGCTATGAGTGGCGGAGTTGACAGCTCCGTCGCTGCTTTACTTATGAAAAATGAAGGCTATACCTGTGTAGGTGCTACAATGCAACTGTATTCCGAGGGGGATTGCAGTGATGCAAAAGCAGTTGCCGATAAACTCGGTATGCCTTTTTATATTTTTACGCTTAAAGAAGAATTCAAAGCAAAGGTAATTGATAAATTTATTGAATGTTATGAGCAGGGCAAAACACCAAATCCTTGTATTGAGTGTAACCGTACACTTAAATTCGGTGCTATGATAGAAAAAATGCACGAATTAGATAGCGATTTCGTCGTGACAGGTCATTATGCAAGAGTTGTTTTTGAAGACGGTGAATATAAGCTGAAAAAAGCAGTTGATGAGTCAAAGGACCAGAGCTATTTCCTTTATATGCTCACACAAGAGCAACTAAAACACATCAAATTCCCGTTGGGCGAATATACAAAGCCTGAAATTCGTCAGATAGCAGAAGAAAAAGACCTTATAACTGCACGAAAAAAGGATAGTCAGGACATCTGCTTTGTACCTGACGGAGATTATGTAAGTTTTATCAAAAGCTATAACAATAAAGAATATCCTAAAGGGCAGTTCATTCATAAAGACGGCTTTTCTTTCGGTGAGCATAAGGGTATTGTGAATTACACAATCGGTCAGCGAAAAGGTCTTGGAATTGCATATAAAAAACCACTTTAT
The DNA here is from genome assembly GCA_937906895.1 of uncultured Clostridia bacterium. Taxonomy (GTDB): domain Bacteria; phylum Bacillota; class Clostridia; order Oscillospirales; family Acutalibacteraceae; genus Fimenecus. Next base: position 30,421 of record CALCTT010000001.1, read on the forward strand.
GTACTTAACATTGACCCTGAAACAAACAATGTGATTTTGGGTGATAATGAAGATTTGTTTACAAGCGAAGTAACTGCAAAAAATGTAAATATAATCAGCGGAAAAACAATAACAGAGCCAATAAGAGTTCTTGCTCGTGTCCGATACAGACACAAGGAACAACCTGCAACCGCATGGCAAACGGAAGACGGATTGTTACACGTCAAATTCGACGAACCACAACGAGCCATTACAAAAGGACAGTCATTAGTAATCTTCAACGAAGATGAAGTTTTAGGTGGCGGAGAGATTATATAAGTGCAAAACGCAAAACGCAAAATGTAGGGGCGATTCACGAATCGCCCTTTAATTTTTTTGCCGAATACACTCCCAAAAATACCGAACACTTTTAATATATTGCAAACCAAAAGTCAGTGTGATAATATACATTTGCAAGGAGGATTTTCATGAAACTTCAAATTGTAATTGAACCAAATCGCGACGAGGAGATACTCATATATTCTCATAAAAAAACACAGTTAATAAACGAAATTGAAGAACTTGTTAATAATAACTCTGTTGACTTAATCGGTTATACCGAAAATGAAACAGTAAAACTTAATTTAAATGATATTTACTGTTTTTTCACAGAAGATAACAAGGTTTATGCACTCACAGAAAACGAGAAATACAGACTAAAATCAAGACTTTATCAGTTAGAAGAAAATCTTAATAATAACTTTGTCAAAATCAATCAATCCTGTATAGCAAATATTAAAAAGATTGACCGTTTCAAAGCAACTGTGGGTGGTTCGTTAACTGTGATTTTCAAAAATGGGTATGTGGATTTCGTGTCGCGAAGAAATCTTAAAAACGTAAAAGAAAGGCTAGGTTTGTAATATGAATAAATATGTAAAAGAATTTTTGCTTCGTGGTTTAATGTTCAGCGGTTTTGGTCCGATAATTTTTGGAATTATAATTTTTATAGTATCAAAAACAACTGACAGTTTTATTCTTGAAGCAGGTGAAGTGCTCATAGGTATAGTGTCAACTTATCTGTTAGCATTTGTTCATGCGGGGGCTTCAGTATTCAATCAGATTGAGCATTGGGGTATAGGAAAATCCTTGCTTTGCCATCTCTCAACACTTTATGTTGCATATTCCATTTGTTATGTAATAAATACTTGGATACCGTTTGAGCCCAAAATGCTCTTGTTATTTACAGTGATATTTATGGTGATTTATTTTGTAGTGTGGGGAATTGTATATTTCACAATAAAAGCCACAAGCAAAAAGTTCAATGCAAAGCTTAAATAAAATTTACAGTAGGGCGAGGTCTTGACCTCGTCTTTTTTTAAGCAAATTGAGGGTGTAGGGATGATTGTTTTTTGTGTTGCAATAAATATTCAATTCTGCTACAATAATATAAAATAAACCTAAAAGGAAAATTTGTTATGAAAACTTACAACCTCAACGGACAATGGAATATGACTCGTGTTGCAACAGGGGAGAAATACGATGTAAAAGTTCCATCTGACAATTACACTCAGTTATTAGAGTTAGGTGCTATTCCTGACCCATATTACAAGGACAATGAAAAACTTGTAGAATGGGTAGGCAGAGAAGACTGGACTTATGAAAGAACATTCTCACTTACGGAAGATGACTTTAATAACAGAAAGGTTTTGATTGTGTGTAAGGCACTTGATACTCTTTGTGATGTTTATGTGAATGGTGAACTCGTAGGCAAAGGTGAAAATGCACATCTCAAATATGAATTTAATATAAAAAATGTTGCAAAAGCTGGGGAGAATACTGTCAAAATCACATTCTTTGCACCTACAACTTATGCTGAAAAGATGCAAAATGAAAAGCCAATTCCAAAGAACTGTAACGGTACTGATGGTGCTGCATATATCCGTAAGCCTCATTGTCATTTCGGTTGGGACTGGGGTCCGCATCTTCCTCTTTCAGGTATTACTGACGATATTTGGGTTGAATGTTTTGATAACAGACTCACAGATGTTGAAATCAAGCAGATTCACGAAAATGGTAAAGTAGCTGTTAAAATCAATCCTATTGTTGATGGTAATGGTGAAGTTACAGCAAAAATCATTTATCCTGATGGTACAGAGCACTCAATTGAAAACAATGAAATCATAATCGAAAATCCTGAACTTTGGTGGACAAAGGAGTTGTCAGGTAAAGAAAAGCAACCACTTTATACAGTAGTTGCAACTCTTGGTGACAGCACTATTACAAAGAAAATTGGTCTTCGCACAATCCGTCTTGACCGTTCAAAGGATAAGTATGGTCATAATTTCTGTTTTTATCTTAACGGTGTGCCTATTTTCGGTAAGGGTGCAAACTGGATTCTCCCTGATTCACTTATGGGTAGAGTAACAAACGAAACTTATGATTATTACATAGATTCAGCATTAGAGGCTAATTTCAATATGCTTCGTATATGGGGCGGTGCTTACTATACACCTGATTACTTCCTTGAGCAGTGCGACGAAAAAGGTATTCTTATTTGGCAGGACTTTATGTTTGCCTGTCTTATGTACCCATTCTATGAGGACGATTTCCGTGAAAATGTTTTAACAGAAATCAAATATCAGGTAAATCGCATTAAATCTCATCCGTGTCTTTGTCTTTGGGGCGGAAATAATGAGATTGAAACAATGTTCGCGTATATGCCGGAAACAATGAAAATTGTTCAGTGGTACAAAAAATTCTTCTATGAAATTCTTAAAGATTTGGTTACAGCCCTTGACCCTGATACACCATATATTGAAACATCACCAATAGGTGAAAGCTTCCGTAAAGGCGTAACAGGTGATGACCACGGTGATACTCACATGTGGACTGTTTGGCACGGTCAAAAACCACTGAATTATTATAGAAGCAGACCAACTCGTTTTTGTAGTGAATTTGGTCTTGAATCACTACCGTCAATGGATGCTGTTCGTCAGTTTGCAGAGGAAAGTGATTACTACATCACAAGTGACATCTTTAATTCACATCAGAAATGCAGAAACGGCAATAGGAAAATGCTCTATTATCTTCTCGAAAAGTATTATGAGCCTGAAAAATTTGAAGATTTAATCTATATGACAAATCTTATTCAGAAAGAATGTATTCAGGATGCAACGGAGCATTGGCGTCGTCATCGTGAGCGTTGCAACGGTTCACTTTTCTGGCAGTATAACGATTGCTGGCAAGCACCCTCCTGGTCAAGTGTTGACTATACAGGTAAGTGGAAAGCACTACAGTATTCTGCTCGTCATTTCTTTGAGCCACTTTGTGTGTCAATAGAGGAAACGGATAAGGACTATAAGGTTTATGTTATCAATGATACGTTGAATGAGCATAACGTTAAGGTAAGTATTTCCATCTTAACTCTTGACGGTAAAGTGTTATTTGAAAACACAAACACATCTGATTTACTTGTAAAAGTTGGAGCTAATTCAAGAGTTATGTTTGAAAAAGGCAACATAACGGGAGATAAGAGAAATATGTTCTTATCTGTTAAGCTTTTTGAAAACGGAAATGTTGTTTCGGAAAGAACAAAGATTTTTGTTCCTGACAGAGAGTTGAAATTAACACCAGATACAATCCAAAAATCAATTTCTTATGAAAACGGTGAGATTATTATCAAACTCAAGTCACCTGTATTCTGCAGAAGTGTAATGGTTGATATTCCTGATTTCAGAACACCATTTTCCGATAACTATTTTGACTTGCTTCCGAATGAAGAAAAGATTGTAACGGTAAAAGCAGATAAGAAATATGATGTGACGGTAAAATCCCTTGCAGATATTCCTGTAAAAGGTTCAAAGCTTAAAACTGCACTTTACAGAGCAAAATTCTTTGTTGAACCTGAAAATCTTGCAAACTGGTTTTATTATTCGACTAATTAATAATCTTGACACTAACATATTATTTAAGTAAAATATTATGAGAAAGGATGATAAATATGAAAAAGTTTATTGCAATTTTACTTGTTTTGGTTATAGGCTTGTTTGCTTTTACAGCTTGTAACAAGGATGACGATACCGTTGGCGGAGATTACGGCAATTATGAGCCTGTTGAAAAATTCGACGGTGATAAATTAAAGGAAACCTGGACAACAGGTGAGATTACATTTGCAAATAAGAATAAAATTACCCTTCCTTGTACAATTGATGAATTTTTGGAAGTATCAGAGTTGCGTATTCCTGATGAAAGTGTTTATGAAAATAAACAGCTTAAATCAGGTGAATCAATCAATATTACTCTTGTTGGTGAGGAAACTCAGTTAAAGGTATCTTGTGAAAATCTTGGTAATGCTGAATGTGGTTACCGTGATGCAACTGTTGTCGGGTTCAGCTTCTTTAACTCTGCAAACGGCAATAGAGCAATTACAGTTGCAGCAGGTTTGACAGTTGGTATTACCCGTGCCGAGGTTGAAGAGGCACTCGGTATCCCTGAAGGAAAAACAAGTGAGGACAGATTATATACATATAAGGTTGAAGTTGAAGAAAAAGACGCAATCAAAATGAGCGTTTCCTTTAATTCAAGTGATATTGTAAATTCGATTTCATATAATTTGGATAAATAAAAAGTAAAGCAGGAATGAAGCGTCATTCCTGCTCTTTTACTATTCACCGATACAGTAATCATCCTGTACAGATTTGATTTTAACTTCTTTTATTTCGCCGACATTACCATCACCGATTTTAACAGGAGTATAGTTGGCGGTATATCCGAAATATTCATTATCCTTTTGCTTTTCTTCAACAAGAACAGAAAGTGTCTTTCCAATTTGCTTTTCTAAAAATTCATTTCTAATATTGTCGGCAATCTTGGAAAGCTCTGTAACTCGTTGTGCCTTAACACTTTTTTCAACCTGACAGTCCATCTTGTCAGCAACCGTACCGCTTCGTCTTGAATATGGGAAAATATGTATTTTTTCAAAGCCGACTTTTTCAGCAAATTCCTTTGTTGTTTGAAAATCTTCCTCATCTTCATAAGGAAAGCCCACCATAATATCAGTTGTAAGAGTACAATCCTTGAACTCTTTGCGAAGCTTCTCGCAAAGTGAAAAATATTCATCACTTGTGTAGTGACGATTCATTTTCTTTAAGATTTTATCGCAACCACTCTGGAGAGAAATATGGAATTGAGGACACAATTTTTCGCATTTGGAAAGTTTTTCAATTAACTCATCAGTAATATGGTCAGGTTCAAGCGAGCCTAAACGGATTCTTTCTACTTTTTGGTTTTCAGCCACTGCAAAAACTGCATCTGCCAGGTCGAGGTCACTTCCTTTGCCGTAAGCCGAAAGATTGATGCCGACAAGGACAATTTCACGAAAACCGTTTTCAGTTAATGCATTAACTTCATTTTTAATATCTTCAATCTTCTTCCAACGGACTCTGCCTCTTGCTTTTGGAATGATGCAGTAAGAACAGAATCTGTCGCATCCGTCCTGGATTTTAAGAATTGCTCGTGTTCTTTCTTCAAAACTGCTTATTCCCGACGAAACAAGTGGTTCACCGCTTTGATGCTGTTCAAGATATAAGCATCTGCAATTATTTGAGAAATACTCGTTCAACGAATAAGAAAGTAACTTGTTATTCTTATTTCCGAGTACAATATCAGCTTCCGTAAGCTTTTCAGCCATTTCGGGAAAAGATTGTGGCATACATCCTGTAAGAACTACGGTGCTTTCAGGATATTTCTTTTTATAATGACGAACACATTGTCTTGTCTTTCTATCACTTTCACTTGTTACAGTACAGGAGTTTATGACAAAAATGTCAGCAACACTTTCATCTTCTGTAATCTCGTAACCATTTTTATTCAATTGTTCTCGCATTTCCTGGGTTTCATATTGATTGACTTTGCACCCAAGAGTATGGAAAAATACTTTCATAATCTCACCAATTATTTATTGTAACATACTTTTTGATTTTTTCATATACTAATTTGTCCCATTCATATACTTTTTTTGGAGGGATAATAATGAAAAAAATAATTTCTGTTTTGATTTCAGCAATAATGGTATTGTCAATGCATGTAATTTCCTTTGCACAGGAAGAAACTGTTGCAGGGAACATCTCAGCAAAATCAGCAATACTTATGGAGCTGTCAACAGGCAAAGTTCTTATGGAACTTAACCCTGATGAAAAGCTTTCACCTGCATCAATAACAAAGGTTATGACAATCTTACTCGTTTTTGAAGCATTAAAAGACGGTAAAATTACCCTTGAAGATAAGGTGACAGCAAGTCAGAATGCCTCATCAAAAGGTGGTTCACAAATCTGGCTTAAGGAAGGCGAAGTGATGACAGTCCACGAATTATTAAAAGCAACTGTTATTGCAAGTGCCAATGATGCTTGTACAGCTCTTGGCGAATATGTGGCAGGTGACGAAACAGCGTTTGTTTCAATGATGAATGAAAAGGCAAAAGAACTCGGAATGACAAATACTTGCTTTGAAAACTGTTCAGGACTTGACGATACTGTAACAAATCACTATTCCACAGCGAGAGATGTGGCGATAATGAGCTGTGAACTTATGAAATACGAAAAGGTGAAAGAATATACGACGATATGGATGGATACACTACGTAATGGAGAAACTCAACTTGTCAATACAAACAGACTTATCCGTTATTATGAGGGTGCAACGGGACTTAAAACAGGTACAACTTCAAAAGCAGGATATTGTGTAACAGCAACTGCAGAGCGTGACGGAATGGAGCTTGTAGCAGTAGTCCTTGGTAGTGATAATAGTGGTGAACGATTTGAGGATGCCAAGAAAATGTTAAGCTGGGGCTTTGCTAATTATACAATTTACCAACCAAAAATTGACTACTCACTTATAACTGATGTGTCTGTCCTTTACGGTGAAGAAAATATGGCAAAATCAGTTGTAGAAACACCGAAACCGATTCTTATTGAAAAGAATATGCAAGATAAAATTACACAACGAGTTGATATGTGTGTTGATGTGGAAGCACCCGTTGAAAAAAATCAGACGTTCGGTAAAATTTATTTTGAAATTGACGGCAAAAAAGTGGGCGAATGCTCTGTTTTATCCGAAAAAAGAATTGAAAGAAGAGATACTTGGTTTATCTTTTCACTTTTATGGTCCACTTTTGCAAAAAAATCATAAATATCTATTGAAAAAAATGTGCTTTTAGGGTAAAATATTAAAAACACTATATCATAAAGCGAGGACTAATTCAAAATGGCGTTAAAACTTAACGATAATTATGTTAAGAATTTTATTACTGATGATGAGATTAAGGCTATGGCAGGTGCTGTAGAAGATGCTCATCAGAAAATAGTTGATAAAAGTGGCGAAGGTGCCGACTTTTTAGGTTGGGTTGACCTTCCTGTTAATTACGATAAAGAAGAATTTGAAAGAATTAAAAAAGCAGCTGAAAAAATCAAGAATGATTCAAAAGCACTTGTTGTAATCGGTATCGGTGGTTCATATCTCGGTGCTCGTGCTGCTATCGAATTCTGTACTTCACAGAATTATAACCTTATTTCAAAGGATACTCCGAATATTTACTTCAGCGGTAATTCAATCAGCGGTAATTCACTTTCAGAGCTTGTTGATTTGGTTAAGGATATTGATTTTTCAATCAATGTTATCTCAAAATCAGGTACAACTACTGAACCTGCAATTGCTTTCCGTATCTTCCGTGAGCTTCTTATAAGCAAGTACGGTGAGGAAGAGGCTGCAAAGAGAATTTACGTTACAACTGATAAAGCAAAGGGTACTCTCAAGGAGTTTTCTGATAAAGCAGGCTACGAAACATTTGTAGTTCCTGATGATGTTGGTGGCAGATATTCAGTTCTTACTGCTGTTGGCCTTTTGCCAATCGCAGTTGCAGGAATTGATATTGATAAAATGATGCAGGGTGCAGCTGATGCTCGTGAGGCTTATAGCGTTTGTGATATCGAAAAGAACGATTGCTATAAATATGCGGCACTTCGTAACATTCTTCTCGGCAAGGGCAAAGCAGTCGAACTTATGGTTGCTTATGAGCCTGATTTCACTATGATGAACGAATGGTTCAAACAGCTTTTCGGCGAAAGCGAAGGTAAGGACGGCAAGGGTATTTTCCCTGCAAGTGTTATCTGTTCAACTGACCTTCACTCAATGGGTCAGTATATTCAAGATGGCGTAAGAATGTTGTTTGAAACATCCGTTATGTTCACAAAGCCTAAGAGAGAAGTTACTATTCAGGAAGACGAGGTTAATGCTGACGGTCTTAACTTCCTTGCAGGTCAGACTATGGACTTTGTCAATCGCAGAGCATTTTTAGGAACAGTCCTTGCTCACGTTGACGGCGGCGTTCCGAACATCTGCATTGAAATTCCTGAGATGAGCGAATATGAATTCGGTTATCTTGTATATTTCTTTGAAAAGGCTTGTGCAATTTCAGGTTATATTTTAGGTGTTAATCCATTTAATCAGCCCGGTGTCGAAAGCTATAAAAAGAATATGTTTGCTCTCCTTGGTAAACCGGGTTATGAGGCTGAAAAGGAAGCACTTTTAGCAAGAATTAAGTAATAAAAAGGGAAATGACCACCCTTTGTGGTGGATAATAATAAACATATAGGAGGAGATAATATGATTTCTCTTATTATCGGTAAAAAAGGAACAGGAAAAACAAAGGTACTTGTAGAGCATGTTAACGATGCTGTTCACGTATCAAGCGGTAACGTTGTATGTGTTGAAAAGGAAACAAAACTTACATACGATGTAAATTATCGTGCAAGACTTATTGCAACTGATGTTTTCGGAATTTCAGGTTATGATGCATTCTACGGCTTCTTAAGCGGTGTTTGTGCAGGTGACCATGACATCACTGATATTTTTGTTGATGCAACATACAGAATTGCTGACGACAAAGAAAGAACAGGTGAAGAACTTGCAGCTTTCCTTAAGAAAGTTGATGCTCTTTCAAAGATTTCTGATACAAAGTTTACTTTCACAATCTCATCAGACCTTGAGGAACTTCCTGAAGCAATGTTTGAGTACTGCGAAAAACTCAACTAATTAAAAAAATACGGTCATAAGCCTCCCTTGTCAAAGGGAGGGGGACCGTCGAAGACGGTGGAGGGATTCCTCTACCTTTTTTTCTGCATTTTTAACAAAAAATCTTTCCATTTTTTGTTGACAAAAACGAAATAAATATATATAATATTTAACGCATGTGATGAGGAATGTTTTATGAATATTCAACTTGAACAGATTTTTAATCTTGAAGGCTCAAAAAAGGAATTCGATTTCTGCTTTGAACCAGAATACTCTCTTTCTGACGATATTTCACTTGACACACCGGGTATTGCGGTTAGTGGTAAAATCGAGAACAATACGGGTATTGTGTCGTTGTCAGGCATTGCATCTTTTTCTGCAACTGCTGTATGTAGCCGTTGTGCAGAAGAGTTTAAAAAGGATTTTCAGGTGCCCATTGAGCATTTGCTTGTAAATAAGCTGGTCAATGAAGATAATGACGATTATATCGTTGTTGAAAATTCAGTGCTTGATTTAGATGCACTGGTTTGTGAAGACATTGTTCTTTCACTTCCCGGTAAGTTTTTATGCCACGAAGATTGTAAAGGACTTTGTGTGAAATGCGGTAAAAACCTCAATGACGGTCCTTGTGACTGCAAAAAAGATGTTGACCCGCGTTTAGCTGCATTATTGCAGTTGCTTGATGATTAAGTTATTAATTAGTATTTTTATAAGGAGGTGCCTCAAATGGCAGTACCTAAGAGAAGAGTTTCAAAAACAAGAAGAGACAAGAGACGTTCAAATGTATGGAAGATGACAGCTCCCGAGCTTGTAAAGTGCCCCAACTGTGGCCAGTACAAGAGACCTCACAGAGTTTGCGGTGAGTGTGGTCAGTATAAGGGCAGACAGGTTGTTGCTCTTAAAGAAGAGGCTTAATTTCCTTACGAATTATCTTCAGTTAAAGGAAGGCGGAAAGAACGATTTCTCTCCGCCTTTTAGTCTTGCTCAGAATTGTTGTTAAAAGGTAGGTGATAGTTTTGTCAGTAAAAATAAGCGGTGTTAAAAAGAATTCCATTTGCGATATAAAAGGAATTTCAGCAGGCGATGAACTGTTGAAAATCAATGGTAAAGAGATTATGGATGTTCTCGACTATGAT
>CALCTT010000002.1 GCA_937906895.1 uncultured Clostridia bacterium
CACGGTTAACACATTCTGCAACCCATTCCTGATGGAGCATAAGGTTGTCATCGTTTGCAATTCTTAAGTAGAAGAGTGCAGGTTCACCTGAAACTCTCAAATCAAATCCGTGTTCAGCACCTGCTGCTTTAAAGCCGTCAGTAACCATTTTACCAAGACGACGGAACATTGTTGGTGTGTCAAGAGCCTTCATCTTGTTGATACAAGCGATACAAGCTGCAAAAGGAACACCGCTGAGCCAATATGAACCTGTGTATGTAATACCTGAAACAGTAGCCTTCATATGTTCGCCACCGCAAAGTGCTGACATATTGTAACCGTTTGCAAGAGCTTTACAGAAACAGATAAGGTCAGCTTTGAAGCCGTAGAAATGGTCAGAACCTGCAAGGTCAAGACGGAAGCCTGCACGAACGTCGTCGATAATAAGAACTACGCCGTGGTCGTCGCACCATTTACGAACTGCCTGCCAATATTCCTTTGAAGCAACTTCGTTATCTTTGAAGTTACCGTGGTCATAAGGCTGTGCAATAAGACCTGCAATATCACCGTTATTGTCGTCATAAGCCTTCTGGATTGCATCAAGGTCAAACCAAGGAACAATAACATTGTTTGCAACGTCTTCAGGAGTGATACCCGGGTAGTCAATCTTCTGTGCCCATGGGAAATCTCCGTGATAGTAGTATTTCAAGAAAATAATCTTCTTTTTATGTGTATGTGCTCTTGCTGCCATTGTTGCAAGAGTTGTTGTATCAGAACCGTTCTTGCAGAAGAAAGCCCAGTCAGCACTTGCTACTGTGTCAACAAGTGTTTCAGCACATTCAACCATAACCTTTGCAGGAGCAGTTGTACAATTGCCGAGCTTTAACTGTGCAAGAGCAGCAGCGTCAACATCAGGGTCGTTGTATCCGAGAACGTTAGGACCATAAGCACACATATAGTCAATGTACTTGTTGCCGTCAACGTCCCAAAAATAAGAACCCTGTGCTTTTTCTGAGAAAGATGGCCATCTGTTTACAGGAATCCACTGACCTTCAGCAGGACCTAAATGACCGTAAATACCTGATGGAATAACCTTTGTTGCTCTGTTGAACATTTCACGGCTTTTGGTTGTATCATATAATGGAAATTTACTCATTTTTACTGTCCTCCTTATGCTAAGTACAATGCAACTCTGTCAAGGATACGGTTTACATTATCAACCATTGAGATAAGGCCACGGATTGTGATATTACCGTTACCAACATGGTCGATAGAGTTCACTGTACCTGCGAAAAGAGCGTTTGCAAGTGGAATGTCACAGAATTCCATAATTGCTCTTGGTTTTTCAGAAGCCTGCTTGATTGTGATAAGGTGATTATTCTTAACACGGATTGTTGAATAAACAGTATCCTTAATACCAATCTGAATATCACCGTCAACAATGTTAGAAGCACTGAACTTACCGATAGCATCCTGATTACCAATCTGTGCAATTGCAACAGAAACTGTGTAGAATGTACAGATAGTGTTAAGACGGAAGAAATCAGGGTCTTTAAGAGCCTCTGCTGATGGTCTCATAACCTCTGTAAGTCTGTCGGTAAGAGCTGTAAAGGTTTTCAAAAGGAAACTTACTTTTGTAAGACCTTTTGTAGGGATTGGTGTTACAACACCATCGATAATTTTGTTGAATTTTTCGCAAGAGGATACAGGAATTTTAATATCACAATTGCTGTTGACGCCATCTTCCATACGGCAACCCTTTGAAGAGAATGTGAGTGTAGCACTTGGACCGCCTTTAACATCAAAAGCTAATGAAACAGGCTTATCAAGAGTAGAAATAATCTCTTTAGCTTTGCTGTCAAGCTCGCAAAGGTTTTCCAATGTGCCCAGAACAGCATACATATTTATGTATGCCAATGTTCTTGCGTCAGTCATTTTGAACGCCTCCTTAATCATTTTTCAGTATAACTAAATTAAGAAATTTATATACACATTAAAGGATATCAAAAAATCCTTGTTAAATCAAGGAAAAAACATAAAATTTTCACAAAAAGTTAATGATTTTTCGTAAAAGATATGTTATAATGTTACCAATATATAATGGGTTGGTTTAGGCAAATACCAAAATTCAATAAAAAACCCGTAAAAATAGCATTATTCTGAAAGGAAAGATATAAAAATGTCGTTATTTAAAAAACTTTTCGGTGATTATTCGTCAAGAGAAATTAAGAGAATAATCCCTATTCAGAAAAACGTTCTTGCCCTTGAAGAGGAGTATAAAAAGCTTACCGATGCAGAGCTTCAGGCAAAAACTCCGGAGTTTAAGGAAAGACTTAAAAACGGAGAAACACTTGACGATATTCTCCCTGAAGCATTTGCTGCTTGTCGTGAGGCATCTGCCCGTGTTCTTAATATGCGTCATTTCCCTGTACAGGTTATCGGTGGTATCGTTCTTCACCAAGGACGAATTGCCGAAATGAGAACAGGTGAAGGTAAAACTCTTGTTGCAACACTTCCTGCATATCTTAATGCTCTTGCAGGTAAAGGTGTTCACATTGTTACTGTTAATGATTATCTTGCTCGTCGTGACTCTGAATGGATGGGTAAGCTTTACAGATTTATGGGACTTACCGTAGGTCTTATCGTTCATGACCTTGACGGTGAACAAAGACGAGCTGCTTATGCTTGTGACATTACTTACGGTACAAATAACGAGATGGGCTTTGACTATCTTCGTGATAATATGGTTATTTATGCTGAACAGAGAGTTCAGCGTGGCCATCATTTTGCAATCGTTGACGAGGTTGACTCAATTCTCATTGACGAAGCAAGAACTCCTCTTATCATTTCCGGTATGGGTGACAAGTCAAACGAACTTTACAAGGTTGCTAATCAGTTTGCAAGAAGCCTCAGAATGTTCAAGGTTAAAGAGGTCGATTCAAAACTCGGTATCGAAAATATGATACCTGAGGGTGAAGAATACGACTATGTTGTTGACGAAAAGGGTAAGACAGCATCACTTACAAAGGCAGGTATCAAAAAGGCTGAAAAAGCTTTTGGCGTTGAAAACCTTGCTGATGTTGAAAACCTTACACTTCAGCACCATATTGACCTTGCAATAAAGGCAATCGGTGTTATGAAATGTGACGTTGACTATGTTGTTAAAGACGGTCAGGTATTGATTGTTGACGAATTTACAGGTCGTATTATGATTGGTCGTCGTTATTCAGACGGTCTTCATCAGGCTATTGAAGCAAAGGAAAATGTTAAGGTTGAGCGTGAGTCAAAAACTCTTGCTACAATCACATTCCAGAACTATTTCCGTCAATACACAAAGCTTTCAGGTATGACAGGTACTGCTATGACTGAAAGCGGAGAATTCCAGGAGATTTACAGTCTTGATGTTATTGAAATCCCTACAAATAAGCCAATGATTCGTAAGGATGAGGAAGATGTTCTTTATAAGACAGAGTTGATTAAATATAAGGCTATTATTGAGCAGATTTTAGAGTGTAATAAAATCGGTCAGCCTGTCCTTGTTGGTACAACAAATATCGAAAAGAGTGAGCTTTTAAGTAAGGCACTTCGTAAAGCAGGAATCAAGCATAATGTCCTCAATGCCAAATATCACGAAAAAGAAGCAGAGATTATTGCTCAGGCAGGTGCTTTGGGTGCTGTAACAATTGCCACAAATATGGCAGGTCGTGGTACTGACATTATCCTTGGCGGTAACCCTGAATATATGGCTCGTGCTGAAATGAGAAGATTGGAATATTCTGACGAGCTTATTGCAGAGGCAACAGGTTTTGCTGAAACTGATAATACAGATATTATAGAAGCAAGAAAAACATATCGTGAACTTGAACAGAAGTATAAGGATATGTTAAAGGACGAGGCACAGAAAGTCCGTGAAGCAGGTGGCTTGTTCATTATCGGTACTGAACGCCATGAATCACGAAGAATTGATAATCAGCTCCGTGGTCGTGCAGGTCGTCAGGGTGACCCGGGTCGCAGTAAGTTCTATCTTTCAGCAGAAGATGAATTACTTCGTTTGTTCGCAGGTGACCGTTTCTATAATATTATTGATGCATTCCCAAGTGCTGCGGACCTTCCTATTGAGGCAAAGATTTTCTCAAGTACAATTGAAAATGCCCAGAAAAAGGTTGAAAGTAACCATTTTGCTGCCCGTCGTAATGTCCTTAAATTTGACGACGTTATGAATGAACAGAGAAAGAAGATTTACGAACAGCGTAATCAGGTGCTTGACGGATATGATATTCACGGTGCAATTCTCAAGATGTTTGACGGATACTTTGCAGAAATGGTTGATTTCTATTGCCCTGCATCACAGTCACCTGATGACTGGAACAGAGCAGGTCTTGTTAAGAAATTACAGTTCCTCAGCGAAGAAGGACTTGAAACAAAGTTCAATACAAATGAGGAATATAAAGATTATTTCTACAACAAGGCAATGGACATCTACAATGCAAAGTATGAAGAATACGGTGAGGCACTTATGGCTGAACTTGAACGTAAAGTTCTTCTTCATAATGTTGACCAGCGCTGGATGGACCACCTTGATGCTATGGATGAACTTAAACGAGGCATTTATCTCCGTTCTTATGCACAGCAGGACCCTGTTGTTGCATTCAGAATGGAAAGCTACGATATGTTTGACGAAATGACATCACTTATTCGTGAGGGTACTGTTACAACACTTACTCTTTTCCGTATAAGAAGTGAAGAGGATGTTAAGCGTGAACAGGCAGCAAAGATTACTGCAACAAGTGGTGCTTCTGACGGAACAGACAAGAAACGGCCTGTTAAAAAAGGCGAAAAAGTCGGAAGAAATGACCCTTGTCCTTGCGGAAGCGGTAAAAAGTATAAAAAATGCTGTGGAGCTAATGAATAAACGAATAAACCAATAAACCTAAGGAGGAATAACCTTGGACGAAAATAAAGAAAAGCTTGCAGGTGCATCTCCTGATGCAGAAAATATCCACGATGAAATGGAAGAACTTGCAAAGGTTTTCAAAGAAGAACTTGCAAAAGCAAAGCAGGAGGCAGAAAGTCTTACTGACGGACTTGAAAATCTTCAGGTAGAGGGATATAACCCTCAGACAGTTTCCCGTGGAGAGAAAACAACAATTTCAGATGACGAGCTATGCGAATACTGTGGAGAAAGACGTCGTGGAACAGAAAAAGACCCTGATGGTCCTTATTGTTCGGAATGTGAAGAATTGTTGGAAAAATATCCTTATGATTACAGAGGTGTAATCGAAGTTATCGTGGCAAGTTGCATTGCTGTTGCAGCAATTTTCTTGTTTGCACTTAATGTTCCTCTTTTCGCAACAATGAAACAGGCTGATAAGGCTGCTGATGAAGGACACCTCTATACTGCTATAAATAAGTATAACGATGCTGTTGAATATGCAAACAATATTAGTGCAGGAAACAAGTGCTATAATCTGCATAAGGAAATGGCTCTTGTATGCTTTGATATGGTCAATATGAACTCTGCAATTACTGAAATTGGTGATAATATTCCTGATTCGGTTCTTAAGCTTCTCACATTTAAAGATGTGAATGATATTCTTGATGCATCTGAAAGAATGCAGGCAACTGCAATGGTTGCACAGCAGTATATCGGAAAGTATACAGAGGTTAATGACGAAACTTATGACAAAATCATTGCTGACCTTGATGCTTTGTCAGGTAAGAAGATTTATATCAGCGGAACAGAATATCACGACGAAACTGAAAAGGATTTCACTCCTGATGGTACTGAAACAGAGGTTATAGCTGATGAAGGTTGGTTGTGTATGTATAAATATGCTGCTGCACAACAGATGAACAAGGACCCTGAAATTATAGCAGAGTATTTACAGGGTGTTGCTGATTCTTCAGAATATATGAAAACACTTGTAGGTTCATTACTTGCAACGACATATGCAGGTTTGTTGGAAGATTATGAAAAAGCTGAAGAGCTTGCAAACTATCTTAAAGAAAAGAACAGCGATTCACCTGAATACCATATGGTAATGTCAGTAATTTATCGTCACCGTGATAAGGATTACGACAAGGCATTCAAAATTTGTGATGATGGTCTTAAAATGCTTGAAGAACTTCCAAACGGTGAAAATTATGTTATGCAGTACGGTTATATGCTTCAGATTCAGCAGGCACTTAACTTCATAATGCAGGATAAGTATGATGAGGCTTATGAAGTAATCAAGGCGGCTTATGACAATCTTTCAATGACAGGCGGTCTTACAATTCAGATAAGAGATTTATACGCAATGCTTGCACTCCAGACAAAGGATACAAAAACATTTGAAGCATTGGAGCTTGAAATCGACTCTTATGGTGATGATTCAATCGCATTTACAAGTGATGTAACTGATTATAAATCAGGCAAGCTTACACTTAAGGAAATTGCAGAAAGTGGAAGGTATGATTTAATATGAGTATAGTTTATGTAATTGTTAAAGTATTGACTCTTCCCGGTGCTGTGATTCACGCTTTCTTTGAGCATACGGTTTGTCGCAGTGCAAAGATTATTGTTGAAGACGAGCGTGTAATTCAGTTTAATGAGATGCTCTCACACGTTGACCACCAGCTAATTAAGAGAAAAGGACCAAGTTTTGATATCTGCTTTATTCCTTTCTTTATGAACTTATTGTTAGGCTTTTTAACACTATGTTATGGCTCAACAACAATTATTTATCTTGGGAAATACGGCGATATTTTCGGTTGGGTTTGCCTCTATTTCGGTATCGCACTTCTTACTAACCTTTTCCCACAGCTTGAAGACGTTATGATGCTTAAGGAAAATTATCTTGTAAACAACGATAAGAAAGTAGGTAAAGCACTTGTAACTCCTTTGTATGGTATTTTCTTCATTGGTGCAAGACTTGAAAGATGGGGAATTACACTCCTCACATCAGTAGGCTTTGCATTCCTTGTACCTGTTATTTTAGGTTGGTTTATACCTGCACTTTACAATTTGTTGAAATAATAAAATATGGAGTTTGTGGGGATAAGTGCAAAGTGTCGGAACTGCGTTGCTGATTGTAAAATATAACCAATATGGTTAGAATGTAGGGGCAATTCACGGTGCGGGTGTCCGGTGGACACCTCTGCGAAGCAGAAGCACCGACCGAACCGGCAGGTGAGAACATTGCCCGTTTCCAAAGCATGCAGTAAACTTCATTCGGGCAATTCATGAATCGCCCCTACGAATATCCCGACAAATTATATTTTATATATGAAAAGGCAGGCGTGAAAGCCTGCCACTATACGGATGAACTTATTCTAATGCGAAGACGGCTTCGTCAAGGCACATTCTGAGTGATTTTGCTTTAGTGCGTTTTATGAATGATTTATAGTCTTTTTCGTCTTTACAGTTTTTAAGTCTTGTACTTGTAAGGACTTTTTTCATATTGTTGCCATTAAGATGAATTACACAATCGAGTGCACGTTCTTTCACAGGTTTATTCTTCTTTGCTACCACACCTGTAAGTGTAACGACGATTTCATCAGCAACATTTACATTTTCAAGAGTAAAACAGTTTTCACCTGCTGTTACAGGGGTAAACAAGCCATTTACCATTACTGAAATTTCAGCATAAGACTCTACGTCCTTAAATTCAAGAGTATATTTTCTCTTTGCAGGAATAAAGTCAAAGGATTTACCACCACTTAATGTAAAGGTGATTGTATCATTTTCCTCTTTAACAGACATTTTTGTAATTGAATAATCACCATTCTTATACTTACCTGTTTCACCATCATCTTCGTAGAAATCAATATAATTTGTTCCACGATAAATGTCGATTTTAAGATGTTCAGGACAGCCCCAACCATTACCTGCATCTTCAGACATAGGAATGATTGCACCTTCTTTTGCAAGTGCAGGAATTGTATTAATAGGGCTATTGATTACTACTTCCTGACCACCCTTATAAATCTTACCGTCAAAGATGTTAGTCCATCTGCCTTCAGGCAACCACATTTTAGTTGCTGCTGTTTTTGTTTTTGCATCAAGTTTTGTTGTAACAGGACAAACAAGAATTTCTGAACCATAGAAGTATTCATTACCATATTCAAAGCTTACCTTTTTATCAGGGTATGTATAGTAAAGTGGTTCACAAAGTGCTCTACCCTCTTTAAATGTACGATAATTCATTGCGTAAATATATGGAATCATCTTATGACGAAGACGCAAAAATTCTGTGCCGAGAGTTTCCGCTTCCCATGAGAAATTCCAAGGTTCTTTACCGAGAACATCAAGATTTGTTGAATGAAGTCTTAAAATCGGCAAGAAAACAGCCATCTGTAACCAACGGATATAAAGTTCATCGTCGTGGTCACCCATCATGTGTCCGCCAATATCGTGACTCCACCATGTATAACCACAGTTTGAAGCATTTGCTGTAAAATATGGTTGGAAATTGAGGACACTCCAATTAATTGCAGTATCACCTGAAAAACCTAATGGATAACGGTGTGAGCCAATACCTGCATAACGAGAAAGAATCATTGGTCGTCTTTCTTCACGGTCTGTATCAAGATAATGATAATGATTAAGAAGCCACAACGGGTCAAGACCCGCTTTTTTGCTCTTTGTACCCTGTTGCCAATCTATCCACCAGAAGTCAACACCTTCATTCTCATAAGGATGATGAAGAATATCGAAATACGCATTGATAAATTTCTTATCTGTCAGGTCAAATTCAACTGTTTTTTCAGTTGTCGGGTCAATGTCCATGGCCTTTGTCATATCCTCATACATATCTTCAAATGTACGGACACCGTCTGCAGGGTGAAGATTAAGGGTAACCTTAAGATTCATATCGTGAAGCTTTTTAAGGAAACCTTTATAATCAGGGAAAAGTTCTGTATTCCAGCTGTAACCTGTCCATCCACTGCTTAAAATATTACTTGATTTGTACTTTTTATTAAACTGCTTTTTAAGGTCAACCCAATGCCAGTCCATATCAACAGTTGCAACTGTTAAAGGAATATTACGACGGTCAAATTCAACCATCAAATCAAGATATTCCTTCTGTGTATATGCTCTGTAACGACTCCACCAGTTACCAAGTACATATCTTGGCACAAGTGGTGGCATACCCGTAATTTTATAGAAGTTATTTATACCCAATACATAATTGTCGCCATAAGCAAAGATATAATAATCCTTTGTACCCTTTTCACGGGATGAAAGCATACCATCATCATTGAGAAGCAATGTTTTGCTATCGTCATAGATTGACACACCATCTGTGGAAATAATACCATCGTCAAGTTCTTTTGGTCCATAAGTCTGGTCAAGAGTACGAGTTGTACCCTTAAGGTTATTCGACTTTGAATATGTAAGCTTTTTGCCGTTATAAATTACATACTGAAACGCACCTGTATGACAATTTATATGAAATTCTGTTGATGCTGTTTTAACAACGGTAACGTCAACTTTCGTTTCATAAGTAAAATCAACTTTGTCGAAATTTCTGTACCAAATGCTCTGTGATGGTAAATCTGTGAAATTCTTGTCAGTTGAATACTCAACACGAATCATTTCAGGTGTAAGCATGGTAATTTTCACATTATTTGAAATAATTATATTTTCGGCACAAGGTTGTGCATCCGTATGTGCTAATAGCTGCTTATTTAATGCCATTTTCCCACTCCCCCTTATTAAATCTCTTTAAAAGACAAGGCTTTTGCTATTACCTTAAGATTATCAATATTTTCCGAAGATGTAATTTCATATTCAGTAAGACATTCCTTAAGCTCGCCGTTAAATGAAGAACTGCTTAGTTGTCCGTTTACATAAAGCTTTGCAAGACCGTTAGGTTCAAAGACAACTGTAAGTTTATCACCTGCTGAAAGTTTTATATCTCCTCGACTTGCTTTTTCACCAAAACGGATTGCACCATAACCTTCGCTGTTGCTCACATTGAAGAAATCACTGATTGAAATGAGTTTTCCGTTTTCTGTGCTTTTCAAAGAAAATTCAACTGTAGCATCTCTTAATCTTGGAATAATACTGTCATTACAGATTAAGTCAGGATAGTTTTTACCGCTGAATTGAACATCATAAGGTGTACCAAAAGCATTTTTAACTGTCATTGACACAAATGCTTTTGGGACAGGATTTTTAAATGTAATTTTAAATGTACTGTAGTCTTCAAGCAACTCTGTTTTGGCAATTTCTTCATCACAAGAAATGCAGTTTGCATCTGTATAAATTCTGTCATCAAACACAAGAATAAGCTCGTTTGCACTTTCAAATCTGCCATAAGTAAGTGATGGAACTTTTTCTTTTTTGGATGAGAATTTTAAAATAACAGCTTCGCAAGGTGATAAATCAAATGTAAGCTTATCCCCATATTTATATGTTTCATTATCAAAATCATTTACATAAGGATAAATTGAAACTTTTTTAAGATTGTCGGTTGTCTTGTAAACGCCGATTTTTTCATCAAGAATAAGAGTAAAGCTCTTTTTCTCATTTGATGGGTTACGGAGTGAAACAATACCTGCATCTTCAGTCCATGCTGAATATCCGTAAGCTTCACCATTTGTTGGTGAACCACCGATAAACTGTGATTTTTTCAAAATATCATAGTCATTACGGATAAATCTGAGCGCATCTGCATTTATACGCCATTTTGCTTCATTAAACATATTGTATGAATAATAAAGTTCCCAGAATGCTGTACCACGAGTTGTCATCATAAGCATATACTTACGGAACTCCTCATCAGTCATTGAAATCTTTGCAGTGTTACCATAAATAGGGTCGTGGTTATAAACAAACTCGTGAGGAAACTGATAATCTCTTGTAACGCTGAAATCGTAATATCTGCCATCACGATATGTGAGAACTCTGTCAACATCACGAGAACTCAGCTTTTCACCATCATCAGTTTCATCTGTAAATCCTATGTCTGCACTATTCTGTATCCAAAGGCTGTCTGCCCACTGTAAAAACCAAGGGCTTGCATTACAATAGCTTGTCTGATTTATCCACAAATCTTTTCCAACACTTTCACGGGTTATGCGGAGTTTTTTGAAGATGTTTATCCAGTTTTCCCACATTTCTGTGTACTGATACATCTGATTATAGCCACCTGTCATATGACCGTGCTTTGTTGACGGACAAGCTTTAAGAAGGAAACCGTCAAGCTTCCAATAGTTTATATCAAATTTCTTATCGCACTCAATATAATAATCTGTTATATTTTTAATGTATTCCAATGAAGACACACAAACATCGGCAGCAGCACGATTATAGCCACCCTTACCTGCTTTTTGGATATTTCTGCCAAATTTTGGTGTTTTAAATGGGTCGTAGCCTCCTCTTGGGCCATTCCATAGTCCGAATTCAGATGACAACTTCTTTGCAATTGAAGATGCAGGATACAACTCCTCAGGGAATTTTGAATTAAATGTCCAGAAATCAGCAGACCAATCCACAAATCCATCATCAACAACAAAGGAATCAAGTGGAGGCACCATTGTTTTTGAAAGATTATCCTCAATCTCCTTAAATGAGCCTATAATGTTTTCATTTGTAATATCGTGCATGTGGTCATACCAGGAATTATACTGAAAACGAGGTTCGATTTTTCGTGAAATCGCTCTTATATATGTAAGAAAATCCTCACGAATTACTGAATGTTCAAGACTTCTTGCTGCACCAACAACAGTATTCCAGGTCTTGAAAGTATGACCACAATTAAGATTTAACATATCGAAACGTTTACCGCTGAAATAACGCAAATATACAGTGCCATTCTGTATATTGTTTTCAGCTAATGGAAATTCACTTCCGAGGAATAATCCATTGATATAAACAGGCTGACCAAGAGCACTATGATATGCACTTAAATAAGCAGGTTCAATTTCCCCTATTGTCCACTGTTGTTCAGGCGTATCAATAAGGATGTGTTCACAATCGATATAGTCAATTGTAATAAGGTGCTGTTCTTCAGGAGCAACAACCATTTCAATGAATTTGTGCATATAATGGTCATTATCACCGATTTCAATGCTTTCTACAAATGTTATTCTTGCACCGTTATATGAGCAACGCTTGAAAATAAACTCTACTCTGTGTTTGAGAACGTTAACGCTATCTAATTTGAGATTGTTGGAGGACAAAAAATCAGTAGCATAGCCTATCAATTTTTTCTTTTTAAAAGCAACTATAAATTCAGCTGAATGTTTTTTTAACTTAAGACTTTTTTCGCCATCAATTCTTTTGTTGATAATTTCACTTGTTACAAGCCGGTCATCTTTTGTAGAAAACTGTCTTTCAATATAATCATTACCTATTATTACTTTATCTTCTTCAATATATGCATACGCACCCATTACGACTCACACTCCAATTAAAACAAAACTTTTTCTACTGCTAATGCCGCATCTTCAACAATTTTAACACAGGGACGTTTTTTATAGTATTCTTCAGTCCTTGCCTCAGGTACGCTTGATGTTTCAGGCTTTGATAATCCAAGTAATTCTTTGCAAACGATAGAATGATTTGTCTTTTTAAATTCATCAATAATCATACGGACTTTTTCATAAACCTCTGCTTTATCAAGTTCAGGATATTTAAGTCCAACAAGCATTGCACTGCCACTGACTGCACCACACACTTCTCTCATTCTGCCAACTCCACCACCAAGTCCGATTGAAACAGCAAGTGCAGTTTCTTCGGGAAGTCCAAAATCAGTCGCAAATGCTACAAAAACTGCTTGAGAGCAATTTTTACCTTCAAGGAATAATTGAACAGCTCTTTCTGAATATTTAGACAAAACAAACACCTCATTAAAATATAATTAAATAAATTTTATCATACATTATTTGGTAATGCAATAAAAAAAAGCAAATGATAATGAATATCATCTGCTTGTTCTCTTTATTATTTTTTTAACGTTGTGTCAAAATAAAAAAGGTGTGACGAGCACACCTTTTAAATATTAAATTATGCTAAGAAACCGCCAATAAGGTCTGTAACAATTTTAATAAGACCCTGAACAACAGCTAAAATATCAAAGCCTTCAAAAAGAGCTGATAAATCAAATCCCATGTTCGTTTCCTCCTTTTCTTTTTTTCTTATTATAGCATGATTTTGTTTATTATTCAACAGATATCGAGTAAAATGTTCAACAAAATCGTGTTACATTCTTTGTGATATTTTAACAAAATAAGTTACAAACCAATTACAAAAAAATCCCCACTCCAATTAGCCACGGGTGGCTAAGGACAGTTTAGGGGAAATATACGGTGTAGTCAGTTACGGCTACACCGTGTTTTCATTTTTACGAAGCCTTTTTGGAAAAGGCTTTCATTTCTTCTTTTGTCTTTTCTAACATTTCAGCATCGGGGAACTGTATAACACCAACACCTACAAAGTGTATCTTTATTGGAACATGCTTCTTTCCGTCTGCTCCTCTTACTCTGTCAAAGACTTCAATCTTATCAATGAGCTTATTAACAATATAGGGTGTCAGCTCCTTTATATCAGTACACTGACGGATGTTAGCAAGAAAGTTTCTGACATCAATGTTTTCTTGCTGTGCGGTATTGATAAGTTTCTCGGCATCTTCAACCTTTTGCATTAAATCCCTTTGCTCATTTTCATAATTGGTAAGCATACGTTTATAACGGTCATCAGGTAGTTTACCAAGAACATTTTGTTCAAACACCGCCTCAATGAGTTTGTCTAACTCCTGTATGCGCTTCTTGTTTTTCTCAAGTTCATACTTTGCTTCTTTGAGATTGTTTGCGATGCTCAATCTGTGTTCCTTTGCAAACAAGTAAAGAAATACAGGCTCATATTCCGTAATATATTCTGCCGCTTCTCGGATGGTTTTCAATACCATATTTTCTAACACTACATTTCTGATATAGTGAATGGAGCAACTGCCTCTGTTTTCCTTATAAGCAGAACAACGGAAAAATTCCTGATTTTCATTTATGCTTTTTGCTGCACAGAAATATAATCTTGAACCACAATCTCCACAGTAAACCAATCCTGAAAATATGCTTTCTCTACCCGTTGCAGTATTTCTGCGACGGTGCTTTTTTATTTCTTGAACTCGCTCCCAAGTATCCATATCAATAATCGGTTCTTGAGTATTTGGAATAACAACCCAATCATCTTCTGAAAAAGACACTCTTTTGTGAACCTTGTAACTGACTGTACTTGATTTGAAATTAACTGTACAGCCGGTATATTGTAAGTTGTTGAGTATTTTTTCAATACTGTTTTCTGACCAACGGTATGAAGTGGTAATAGGATTTCTCGTCTTCCTTCCTATTGCACTGTAATATGCAGTTGGGGTTAAGATTTCTTCACGCTCAAGTCTGCGAGCGATTTTTGTAACACCTAAACCTTCAAGAGCCAACTTATAAATATATCTGACTACTTCAGCGGCAGGTTCATCAATTACCCACTGTTTAGGATTTTCTTTATCCTTTTTATAACCAAAAGCAACCGTAGGAGAAACTCTTTCTCCGTTGTCGGACTTGGATTTCCAAACCTGACGCACTTTCTTACTGGTCTGTGAAGCATACCACTCATTAAACAAGTTGTGGAAGGGCATCATTTCTGTACCCTTACCGCTTATTGTTTCAACATTCTCCTGAATGGATATAAAGTTAACACCTAAAGACGGATAAAGCACCTGAGTATAGTGGTCAAACAATATATGCTCACGACCGAAACGGGATAAATCCTTTACAATAACTGTACCGATTTCACCTGTTTCTATCATTCGCTCCATACGCTGAAAGTCAGGTCTGTCAAAGGTTGTGCCTGATATACCGTCATCAACAAAGAACATTATATTCTTATAACCATGCTTCGCGGCATAGTCTGCAAGAATACGCTTCTGATTAGTAATACTGTTGGATTCCGAATCCTTGTTCTCTTTGTCCTTGTCTTTATCCTTTATATCATCAACAGATAAACGACAGTATAATGCGGTTATTTTTTCATTGATATTTTTCTCGGCTTTCTTTGCCATAATTATAACTCCTTTCCGGAAGCCGAGCATTGCATTAGGTATTTCCATTTTACAATGCCCGACTGCCATTTTTCAAATGTGCGGTTTTATGACATCTGTTCCGACAGTATAATTTCTTTAAACTGCTGTAACAACGATTTATTTAACTTGCCGTCAAACACACCCGTCACATCATAAATAATGCCGTGAATCTGTTCTGAAACTTTGATTTCATCGGGAACGATGTGCAGTTCTTCCGTTCTCTTTATTTCGTCAGGCATAGGAATTGCATATTCCATAAAATCTATGGGAACATCAGTATTTACTCTGCCTGAACCTTTTCTTGAAACAAGCTTAGGGGCTATTGAAAGTTTCTTCATCCGCATCACCTCGCATCCCTATCCTTATTTCTCTGTCGCTGAAGGTATTTGTGGTAATATTCCAAAGCCTTTAAGATATGCTCTTCTTTCTGCTGTTTGGTATAATTTTTGCCGAAGAATTTATTGATACGTTCTTCAGGAATTTTTATTGCTTCTGCCTGATTAGGTTTAGGTGCTGTCAAAATTGCTAACACCGTATCAGCATTAAGCTGATTCTGTTCCGAGAGCTTTCGCAATTTCTGTGCCTGTGCGAGTGAGGGAGTAACCTCATCACTCTCGTAGGTTTCAAAAATCATAATCTGTTCTTCGGGAGTAAGATATGAGATTTCAACCGCAGGTCGCATTGCGATTCTGCCTTCATCCACAAGGTTAAGAATCGGCTTTTCAAGATTAGTCAGACGGATATACCTTTTGATTTGGGTTGCACTGTCTTCGCTGTCCTTTGAGATTTTTTCTGCAGAACTCAACTTTGGACCCACCGGGTCCGAAGTTAAATCCGTTCGTTTGCCCTGCTTTTTAAGAGCATCCATTTTCATCTTGTAAGCAAAGGCTTTCTCCGAGTGGAGAATATGCTCTCGGTGCAGATTACTGTCAACGAGGATGATGTCTGCTTCCTCTTTACTTATGTCCAATACAACAACGGGAACCTCTGTCATATCAAGCCTTGTTGCTGCAAGGTATCTTCTGTGTCCTGATACTATTTCAAACACATCAGCCTTATCATCTTTCCTCACCATAAGAGGCTGTATAATACCGTTTTCACGAATACTGTCTTCCAACGGCTTCATATCTTCCTCACGGTATTTATACGGATTCTTGAGGTTGGGTACAATGCTGCCTACAGGCATATTTACGATTTCTGTAGTTGTGGGTTTGGTTTCTTCTGTTTTATCAAACAGGGTGTTAATAAAATTATCTTCAATATTCATTTAATTACCTCTCTTTTTTAATAACAATATTTTTGTTGGGTTTCTCTTTTCGGACAGTTTTCAATAAATGATTGTACTTTTTCGGGCATCTGCCTCAACGCCTTAAGATACGGTGCACAGATTTGTTCAAGTTTATGAAGTCTCTCGCTTAGTCTGTTTATATGGCTCTGCAATTCCCAATTTCTTTTTCGGAGTCGTTCGTTTTCTCCCTCAAGCTCATAAATCTTGCTTCTTGCCGCAACGGACTGCTTTGCCATATTGCTCAGGTCATTAAAATCTTCACTTGAAATTGTGACCTTGCCTGTAAGCGTTTTCTTACCCATACTGTCAATTTCAAGGAATGTTTTATTCGCAGTCTTAATTTCTTCATAGCGAATTTCTTCCTTTTCAACCTGATTTTTGATTTCTTCAAGGCGTTTCTTATCCTGTTGAATTTCATATTGCAGACAAGACAGGTGCTCAGCCGCACTGCCTTTTTCACCACGGATAAAATCATTGAAACCGGCTCTTTGCATATGATTGAAGAAATCATCTTGCAGAATACTGTAAGACGGAATCAGCACAGGCTTGCCTTTTTCGTTGAATACGGGATTGCCGTTTTCATCAACTGTCTGAGGTGACTTCCATTTCTTTGAGTGGCTTATCTGATTAACTGTTTCTTTGACTTTGCCAACTAAAGATTTATCCTTGCACCGCTTTGTCCATAAGATTTGTTTTTCCACAACAGGCAGAGCTACAAGGTGCATATGATAGTGATACACAGGCTTTCCGTACTGTTCTGTGAGAGCAACATTCAGTTCATCGGCGTGCATCACGGCAGAGATGATATTCTGTTCACCGTAAAGATTAACTGCGAAACGATAGGCTTCTGCATAGAACTCTTTGGCATATTCATAACCGCCGTGTGTTTCAAAGTAGTCTGTGTTGACATCGAATATGACTTCATCAAAGATTTTCGCATCAGCTTTCAGACCACGCATACATACTCTCTTTTCGGATATGAGCTTATTCAGTTGTTCATTGTAGGTCAGTTCACCACAATCCCTGAAATGAACGTTCATATTGCACCGAGCCGTATCAACATTCATATTGGCATAAGATTCATTCTTTCTTTCGTTATGCCTTTCACATTTACCGATTGTGCTTTGTGTGTGAGTGACAACTCTTGCTACACTGTAGTTTTTCTTTGACATAGGTTTTACCTCCTTTCTGCATTACTGCTTTATTTGTTCCGCACTTTTCCAAAGTACGTAACCCACTATGACACTTTCAGCCTTAACGGCTGCAAAGATGTCAGTGGGGTCCTCACGGGACACGTCCCCCTTTGTCAGCTTCGCTGACATTTCCCCCACACTGTGGGGGAATCTTCTGCGAGGCTCATAAACTAAAATTTCTCGCTTTTCAAGGGAGCGACAAACTTTAGTTGCGGATTACTCCGCAGACGAGCTTCGCTATG
>CALCTT010000003.1 GCA_937906895.1 uncultured Clostridia bacterium
AGCTTCTGATTTTCGATTGAGTTGCTCTCCTTATCGCTTCCGTCATCACGGGAAAGACGACAGTAAAGAGCTGTGATTCCTATATTGTTTGACTGCATTAGTCCTCCTTTCCGGCAGTCGTCACATATTCTGCTTCAATTTTATCTTCATCAGGCACCAATGTCAAATGTGCGAAATCACTGCCGACATATTTTTGCACTTTGTCACTTATAGTGTTTTCAAGATTACAGATATTCGCAGGTGCAAATGAGGAAGAAACCTTGTAAAGCACACCGCCTATTACATATTCATCCTCCTCAAGAAATCCGCAAAAATCATTAATTTTCTTTATCATCTCGCACCTCGGTCTTTCTGTCTCATAAGATGCTTACCGTAATACTCAACAGCTTTTGCAAGAAAATCCTCTTTTTCTTTTACTGTTGCATTGGATTTCACATACTTGTTTATGCTATCCTCGGGAATTTTTACCATTTGCACCTGATTTGGTTTCGGCTGTTTCATCATACAAAGAATTGTACCCACATCAAGAATTCCCTCTTGTTCCAGCTTTTTCAATTTCTGAGCCTGTGCAAGTGACGGTGTACATATCTCTTTCTCAATAACCTCAGCAATAAAGTTCTGATGACCTTGGCTGAGATATGAAAGTTCAACAGCAGGACCGAAAGCAATTTTACTGCTATCCACCATTGCAAGAAGCCTTGGAATCAGGTTGGTAAGACGGATATATCTTTTCACCTGAGATGCACTGTCAGTGTCAGAGATTTCATCCGCAGATAACTTCGGTCCGACTTGGTCCAAAGTTAAATCCGTGCGTTTGCCCTGCTTTTTAAGTGCATCCATTTTCATCTTGTATGCGAAGGCTTTTTCAGAGGGCAAAATATGCTCTCGGTGCAGGTTACTGTCAACGAGAATAATATCCGCTTCTTCCTTTGTGATGTCTAAAACTACCACCGGAACCTCTGTTATTTCAAGCCTTGTTGCCGCAAGGTATCTTCTGTGACCTGATATGATTTCATACACATCTGCCTTATCATCCTTTCTTACCATAAGGGGCTGAATAATACCGTTTTCACGGATGCTATCCTCCAACGGTTTCATATCCTCTTCACGGCACTTGTACGGATTTTTGAAATTCGGCACTATGCTACTCACAGGCATATTTACGATTTCTGTAGTCTGAGGCTTTGCCGCCTCTGTTTCTTTTGTTTCTTCTGTTTTCTCAAACAGGGTGTTAATAAAATTATCTTCAATATTCATTTAATTACCTCTCTTTTTTGATTTCTATATTTTTATTGGTTTTCTCTTTTTGGACAGTTTTCAGCACATCCGAAATAAATGCTTTTACTTTTTCGGGCATCAGCCTCAATGCCTCAAGATACGGTGCACAGACTTGTTCAAGTTCATGAAGTCTTTCACTCAGTCTGTTTATTCTGCCTTGCAAATCCCAAATCCTGCTTTGAAGCTTTTTGTTTTCCAGTTCAAGGTCATAAATCTTACTCCTTGCTGCAACGGACTGCTTTGCCATAGAACTCAGGTCATTGAATTCTTCACTTGAAATTGTCACTTTACCCGTAAGCGTTTTCTTACCCATACCGTCTATCTCGTTAAATGTTTTATGCACGGTCTGAATAGTGTCGTATCTGATTTCTTCCTTTTCAACCTGATTTTTGATTTTTTTAAGGCGTTTTTTATCCTGCTGAATCTCATATTGCAAGCAAGATAAGTGTTCTGCCGTACTGCCTTTCTCACCACGGAGAAAATCATTGAAACCGGCTTTTTGCATATGATTGAAGAAATCATCCTGCAAAATACTGTAAGACGGAATCAGTACAGGCTTACCTTTTTCGTTGAATATGACATTACCGCTTTCATCAACTGCCTGCGGTGACTTCCACTTCTTTGAATGACTGATTTGATTGACAGTTTCTTTGACAGTACCCACGAGTGACTTATCCTTGCATCTCTTTGTCCACAGAATTTGTTTCTCCACAACAGGCAGAGCTACAAGGTGCATATGATAGTGATAGACAGGCTTTCCGTACTGTTCTGTGAGAGCCACATTCAGTTCATCTGCGTGCATAATGGCAGAAATGATGTTTTGTTCACCGTAGAGATTAACTGCAAATCTGTATGCTTCTTCATAAAACTCTTTGGCATACTCATAACCGCCGTGTGTTTCAAAGTAGTCTGTGTTGACATCGAATATAACTTCATCGAAGACCTTTGCATCAGCTTTCAGACCTCGCATACAGACTTTCTTTTCGGTCAAGAGCTTATTCAGTTGTTCGTTGTAGGTCAGTTCACCGCAGCTTTTGAAATGCACATTCATATTACAACGCTCAACATCAACATTCATATTGGCATAGCTTTCATTCTTTCTTTCGTTATGCCTTTCACATTTACCGATTGTGCTTTGTGTATGAGTGACAACTCTCGCTACACTATAGTTTTTCTTTGACATAGGTTTTACCTCCTTTCTGCATTACTGCTTTCTTTGTTCCGCTGACTTTCTCCGAAAGTGCGTAACCTACTATGACACTTTCACGCCTTCACCGTACAAAGATGTCAGTGGGCTCTGCGAGGCTCATAAACTAAAGTTTCTCGCTTATCAAGGGAGCGACAAACTTTAGTTGCGGATTACTCCGCAGACGAGCTTCGCTATGTAAGGGTGGCTGTAGTATCCTTTATACCAAG
>CALCTT010000004.1 GCA_937906895.1 uncultured Clostridia bacterium
TCATCGCTAAAGCTTTTTTGAACCCCTGGCACAGCCAGGGGTTTTCGAATACAAAAAAAGCTTCTCCTTGAGGAGAAGCTGTCGAGCGTATGCGAGACTGATGAGGTGTGAAACTAAATTGGCAAAAACATTGTAGAACAATTATCTTTTCCACCTCATCCGTCACTTTGTGACACCTTCCCCTCAAAGGGGAAGGCAAAAAAGATTATTTCTTTTCAGGTTTAAATGTGAAACCTTCTGCAACATACTGTTGGAAGTTAAAGGATTCGTTGTATCCTTCTCCGTTTTCACAGATATAATCAAGTTTATAGATTGACTTATTTGCTACAAAGTAATAGTTTTCTGCAAAGTGAATAAGTTTACCGTCTTTATCTACAATCTTATGAGTACGTACCTGGCAATTCAAAGCTGCAGATGAAATCATTCCTGTACTTTTAGCAATTGTATATTTACATCCTTCATATGATGCAAAGTCAGGATTCTGTTCGATTAATGCATTCATTTGTTCTTCGTCTGCAAATCCTTCTGCAATTGCGGTATTCTGTGCATCTATTTCTTCAAGGTAGGTATCAAGTGTTTCTTCGCCTTTAAGTGTTGCTACTTCCACAACCTGTATATAACACTGTCCGTCAGTACCTTTTTTGTTTACTCTACCACTTCTTTCATCGCCTTCCCAGCCAGAAGGAATAGCAAGTGAATATTCTTTTGTCTGAATTGTATCTTCAATAACAAGTGGTCCGTTAATCTGTACCCAGTGTGTTTGGTTTTCACCTTCTAAATCAGTAAGCACTTCATTGTTTCTGTCTGTAACAAGAACAGCAATCTGATTTTCTTCATTGATAATTGTCTGACCATCTTTGTCTGTTACAAGCGGAAGTTCCATACCATTAATCTCTGTAAGTTCAGGACCCTTCTTGCACGCTGTAAATGCTGTTGCAATAAATACTATTGCTAATGCTAATGCTAAAATTTTTTTACTCATATTATTTTCCTCCATATTTTTATGTTAACCCTAATAAACAGGGGAGCATAAACTGATTTTATCCGACTACCTTCGTAAGGCTTTGGTTTCCTGCAGGTACAAATCCCATCCATACCTGACCGTTATTGATTACCAACTCTTTGTTGTTGATATCCTTTATCTTGAGTGGTGCTGATTTTCCTGCTTTTGACCAGTAAATCTTTTGTCCTACACCGTTTGATACGTAATAGCCTTCGCCATTTGTTGCTTCAAGATTCCACTCCTTATGTCCCTCTTTTGTATTAAGTGTTGTTACAGGTACATAAAGAGTAATCACATTTTCAACTGCCATTGATGAACCGTCGTTTCCGTCTGTCATCAACTTACCGTTAAGATAATTATAATACTTATTATCTGTTGAATTATACTTGAATGTGTGTGAAAAGCCTGTTGAGAACGTTACTGTGATTTCTGAACAATCCTCAAGATTAGTTGATGTAGGATTTTGTCCGTTTACTGCCACGTCATAAGGTCGCCAGTTATCTGAACTAACCTTTGTTCTGTAACCAAGCTTTGCAATTGCCGATTCTATTGATGTTCCTGAAGTAATTCCGTTATGTGGTGCTGCACGTGAACTGTCTCTTGTAAAGAACGAACCTGCATTTGTCATCTGGTCAACATTATTCACACCCAAGTTTCTGATAGTCTGATATCCGAGTGTTAAGCCGACTTTTGAACCGTCACTTCCGCCCCAGTGTACGAATATTGCATCCATTCCGCTTGCAAGCTCAACGAAGTCGTGTCTTGCACTTCTTGTAGGGCCTACTCTGTAAGGAATTTTATCTGCATCTGCATAAACCCACATCATTCGTGTTATTCCGCCTTCTGCAACACCTTCAATTACTATATCAGGTGTTGAAATGCCCCATTGTGGTCGTGCAGCAGGTGAGTTCTCGACAACTATTGCGATTGGTCGTGAATCCTTTGCATTTTCCGACAAATCTGCAAATCCTGTAAGTGGATTTACATCTTCAGGAATTTCAACGGAATTTGTTGAAGATTCTTCTACTGCCGGTGCTGTTGTTGATGTGCTTTCTTCTGGCTTTTCAGGCTCTTTCTTACTGCATCCCACAAAAGAAGTAATCATAAGCACTATTGCCAACAGAACACTTACTGTTCTTATTATACTTTTCTTCATTTTTGTATCCCTCTCTGAAGAAATATGATTATTTCTCGATTTTTGTCTTTCCGCCCATATACATCTGTAATGGCTTTGGAATATTGATGCTTCCGTCTTCGTTAAGGTTATTTTCAAGGAATGCAATCAACATTCTTGGTGGTGCAACTACTGTATTATTAAGTGTATGTGCGAAATAGTTGCCGTCCTTACCTTTAACTCTGATACCAAGACGTCTTGCCTGTGCATCACCAAGGTTTGAACAAGAACCAACCTCAAAGTATTTCTGCTGACGAGGACTCCATGCCTCAACGTCACAGCTCTTTACCTTTAAGTCAGCAAGGTCACCTGAACAACATTCAAGTGTTCTTACCGGAATATCAAGTGAACGGAAGAAATCGACTGAATTCTGCCAAAGTTTGTCGTACCACTTCATACTGTCTTCAGGCTTACATACAACTATCATTTCTTGTTTCTCGAACTGGTGAATTCTATATACACCGCGTTCTTCAATACCGTGTGCACCAACTTCCTTACGGAAACATGGTGAATAGCTTGTAAGTGTCTTTGGAAGTTCATTTTCAGGAGTAAATGTGTCAATAAACTTACCAATCATTGAATGTTCGCTTGTACCGATAAGATAAAGGTCTTCGCCCTCAATCTTGTACATCATATTTTCCATTTCAGCGAAACTCATAACACCTGTTACAACTTCACTACGAATCATAAATGGCGGAATATAATAAGTAAAGCCTCTGTCAATCATAAAATCTCTTGCGTAAGAGAGGATTGCTGAATGTAATCTTGCAATATCCCCACAAAGATAATAGAAACCATTACCGCTTGTCTTTCTTGCAGAGTCAAGGTCGATACCATTAAGGCTTTCCATAATATCAACATGATACGGTACTTCAAAATCAGGTGTTACAGGCTCACCGTAACGCTGAATTTCAACATTTTCGCTGTCGTCCTTACCAATCGGAACGCTGTCGTCAATAATATTAGGAATTACAAGCATAATCTTTCTGATTTCTGCTTCTAATTCGCCTTCCTTAACCTGAAGTGCAGCAAGCTCGTCAGCCATATCCTTAACCTTCTGCTTAACTACTTCTGCTTCTTCACGCTTACCCTGTGCCATAAGTCCGCCGATTTCTTTACTTACAGAATTACGAAGTGCACGAAGCTCGTCTGCTCTGCCTTTTGCTGCTCTGTATTCAGCATCAAGCTCAATTACCTTATCAACCAAAGGAAGCTTTTCATCCTGAAACTTTTTCTTTATATTTTCTTTAACCACATCCGGGTTAGTTCTTACAAATTTAATATCTAACATTTTTATTCCACCTTATTTGTCAAATTCCTTTGCGAGTTTTGTTAAATCTTCTTTACCGAAGAATTCAAATTCAAGAGTTCCTTTATGTCCTGACGGTGATAAATATACCTTTACTTTTCTACCAAGAATATTTGTGAGAGCAATCTCAACCTCATCATAATACTTATCACGCTTTTTGTCACGCTTCTTCGGTTTTGGTTTTTCACCTTGAGCTGCGTATTTAACCATTTTCTCAACCTGACGAACGGATAATTCCTGAGCAACAGTTGCCTGAGCTATTCTCAGCATTTCTTTTTCGTCGTCAAGTCCTAATAACGCTCTTGCGTGACCTGCTGTAATCTTTCCGTCACTTAATATCTGAAGAACAGGTGAGGGGAGCTTTAACAATCTTAATGTATTTGTTACTGCTGTTCTTGACTTACCAACTCTGTCAGCTGCTTCTTCCTGGGTAAATCCATAGGATTCAATAAGTGATTTAAGTCCTTCTGCTTCTTCAACAGGACTTAAGTCCTCACGCTGAAGGTTTTCGATAAGAGCAAATACGCTTGCTTCCTCATCACTCATTTCCCTTATTGTTACGGGTACTTCGTGAAGTCCTGCCATTCTTGCTGCGCGCCAACGACGTTCACCTGCAATAAGCTGATAGCTGCCGTCTGACATTGGTCTTACAAGAATCGGTTGAATAATACCATTCTGCTCAATGCTCTTTGCAAGCTCTTCAAGTCCGTTTTCGCTGAAATTTTTTCTTGGCTGGTTTCTGTTAGGCTCAATTTCGTTGATATTCAGCGTTGTACCGGCATTTCCGTTATCTTCTGCCGAATTATCAAGGAAAAGAGCGTCCATACCTCTGCCCAATCCGCCTTTTTTTGCCATTCCTTCACCTCATCACTTCTGCTGTGATAAAAATTCTTCTGCAAATTCCATATAAGCTATTGCACCCTTTGAATTCTTATCAAAATATATAATCGGTTCACCATAAGATGGTGCCTCTGATAATCGTACATTTCTTGGAATTGTTGTTTTATAAACCTTATTCGGGAAGAATTTCTTGATTTCAGTAACAACCTGCTGAGTAAGATTAAGTCTTCCGTCATACATTGTCTGCAACACACCTTCAAGTTCAATGTGTGGATTATAAAGTCTTTTTACCTGACGGACTGTTGCCATAAGCTGTGCAAGTCCTTCAAGTGCATAGAATTCACATTGTACAGGAACTAAAAACGTATCAGATGCTGTCAAAGCATTGATTGTAATAAGTCCCAATGATGGTGGACAATCGAAAAATATGTAATCGTATTTGTCATAAAGCTGTGCAACTGCCATTTTAAGACGGGTTTCTCGCTTTTCAAGGTCGATAAGCTCAACCTCAGCACCTGCAAGATTAAGTGATGCAGGTAAAATATCCACATTATTGAACTGTGTTTTAACAACAGCATCATTAGCATTAATGTCCTTAACGAGAACATCATAAGAAGAAAAACCGATTTTTCTTTTGCTTATTCCAAATCCACTTGTAGAGTTACCCTGTGGGTCAATGTCTGCAAGTAATACTTTATGTCCCTTTGCACCTACTGCAGCTGCAAGGCTTACGGCAGTTGTAGTTTTACCCACACCGCCTTTTTGGTTAATAATTGAAACAACCTTTGCCAAAAATTCCACTCCAAAACAGTAAAATGGGCATTTTTATCAGCCCCATTACCCAATTTTACATAAGTATATCACATTAATTCTGAAATTTAAAGTGAAAATAAAGATTTTTTACATTTTTATAACATTTTCCAAATACTTTTTTGAAAATGTTTCACGTGAAACAAAAAGAGACATCGAGTATTTCTCAATGTCTCCTGTAATTTATGCAGGTGTACCAAAAAGCTGACTACAACCGACTTTTAATGTTCCTTCTTCGGTAATCACGATTTCAACACCAAAACCTGTTTCAGTAAACTCTTTATACAAGATATTTTCATAATGTACACTACTGTTTTTGAACTTTGTAAAGAAATCCTTTGCGTAAGTCTTCATATCATTATCTGTTAAAACTTTAGTCCAATCTGTTTCCGAATACGGCATTTCATAAAACCATGCAATGTTTTCGCTTATATGTGACCAACTATATGCAAGGTCTCCTTGCAATACAGTTTTGTATGATTCGCCATTTGGTCTTGTATGACTGAACTTTACAAGACATTCTTTAGCACGAATTCGCGCTGCCTTATGTAGAGTTTCATTTACTTCCAATTTACCTCTGCCGTTTTTTTCTCTTTCTTCATTTATAAGTCGGAGAAATTCTGTTTCAAGAACTCTTCTCATTCTTTCTTCTTCAGAAATTTCTTCTGCTTCCGGTTTTTGAGTTGTGGTTTCATCTGTTGATGGTTTCTGTGTAGTTGGTTCTTCTGTAGTAGGTTCTTCAACTTCAGGCTTATCAGTTGTTGATTCTTCTACTATAATTTCTTCTTCAAGTCCCGCAGCTGTTCTCAAAGCCATACGAGCATCTATTGCTGTTACTAAACCTGTTCCGTTAATGTCGTAATAGATTATTTCGTCTTTTGTAATTGTTTTCTTTCCTACAACAACTAATAAGATATTTCTGGCATCAACCGCAGTAACTTTGTTGTCATTATTTGTGTCGCCTTTTAAAACTGGTTTTGCGAATGCCATAATAACACTTGATGCCATCATAACAGTTGCAAGAAGTATAGATATAATTTTCTTCAAAATATCACCTTTCATACCTTTCTGAACAAAAAAGCCTTATAATTTTACCACACTTCGACAAAAAATGCAAGTTTTTTCTTTAAACAGCAAAAGACTCCTCTTACGAGGAGCCTTTCGCTGTGGATGTGGGGTGTGAAAGAGAAGGATATGGAGTGGCTTTCGCCACGTTTATAAAAACACATTATATCGGGGGATATAAGTGGTTTTACCAAAAATTACTGATTACTCGCTATCGGTCTGTCCTCAAGTTTAGGAATACGAACTATATATTCAACATATTCGTCAGTTTCCGTTTTTACCGAATCTGCATCGATTCCTGCTCTGCGGATAGCATCAACAGCATTGTTAAGTGTATTTATGAAAATACGGATATCTTTAAATCCTTTTAGAATTTGTCTTTTAGGTGCTTCATTTTTACGAAGCATCTGTTCAATAAGAGATTCACTTTCGCTGACTGTGAGATGACGGTCAATGATTATTGATAATGCTCTTGCCCGTTGAACCTCATCAGTTAAGGACAATAACGCTCTTGCGTGTCTTTCTGAAAGTCCTGCACGAGAAATTTTGTATCTCATTTCTTCGTTGAGCTTCAGTAATCGCAACTTATTTGAAAGTGTTGACTGTGCTTTACCAAGCTTTTTGCAAAGCTCTTCCTGGCTCATTCTGTAATCACTTATTAAAAGTGCCAGTGCTTCTGCTTCTTCAAAGTAATCAAGATTTTGTCTTTGAAGATTTTCAATTACAGCAAACACTGCAGAATCTGATTCCGAAATATCGTTTACTATGCACGGTACTTTTGTAAGCCCTATAAGTCTTGCCGCACGAAGTCGGCGTTCACCTGCAATCAACTCATATCTTCCGTTTTCAAGCTGCCTTACTAACAAGGGTTGTAAAATTCCGTTTGCTCTGATACTTTGTGCAAGTCCCTCAAGCTCATCATAATCAAACCGTCTTCGTGGTTGATTTGGATTTGGGAGAATATCAACTTGCGGGATTGATAAGATTTTATTTTCCGTTTTTGCTTTGTCAAAAGAATGTTTTCTCATAAAATCAAAACCTCCGCAGTGCTTGTCCTTGAGT
The DNA here is from genome assembly GCA_937906895.1 of uncultured Clostridia bacterium. GTDB lineage: Bacteria > Bacillota > Clostridia > Oscillospirales > Acutalibacteraceae > Fimenecus. The sequence goes on from CALCTT010000004.1 coordinate 7,264, forward strand.
AAATCATAGCACCACAGAGGTCATTTTGTAAAGAAAATCCGTTCGTTAAAAATCCTTATTTATCAACGGTTTTCTCCTTTATTTAATTGGTTTTTTGGAGATTTGTGCAGATGGTCGTGGATATTTTGTCGGAGTCTGCGAATTCTTTTTTATTAAAATAATTCTGCGAGGCATATTTTCGACTAAATCAAACACAATATCTTCCTCAATATTTCCGCCAAGAATACTTATTGCCTTTTTACCCTCACTTATTTCTTCATTACTTTCAGCAGATTTCATAGAAATAAATGTGCCGCCAACCTTTACAAAAGGAAGACAATATTCAGAAAGTACAGGTAACGCTGCAACAGCACGAGCCGTTGCAAAGTCAAATTTTTCACGATATTTTGATAACTGTGCTGCCTCTTCAGCTCTTAAATGAAGAATTTCACCTGAAACGCCACATTCATTTAAAACACTTTCAATAAACCCTAACTTTTTCTTTGTACTGTCAAGAAAAGTCATCTGAATATCAGGTCTGAAAAGCTTTAATACAAGTCCGGGGAAACCTGCACCTGTACCAACATCAATGATTTTTGCATTTTCAGGAATATCTGCATATTTAAAAATCGTAAGACAATCTGCGAAATGCTTTACTGTTACATCATCAGGTTCTTTTATTGCAGTAAGATTAAAGCTTTTGTTAGTTTCAATGAGCATTTCTGCAAACTTGTCGAGACGATTAAATGCAGATTCGTCAACATTTATATTGAATGGTTTAATTGTTTCATAAAATAATTTTTTGTTAAGCATGATATAACCTCAATCAGCCTCCCTTGTCAAAGGGAGGCTTAATTACTACTTTTGTTTTTTGATAGGTGAATAAGCAACACTGAAATATCAGAAGGGGATACGCCACTTATTCGTGATGCTTGTCCAACACTTTCGGGTCGCACCTTTTTAAGCTTTTCTCTTGCTTCAAGACGGAGAGAATAAACATCGTCATAATCTATATCAACAGGGATTTTTTTCACTTCAAGTCTTCTCATTTCGTCAACCTTTGCCTGTTGACGCTTGATATATCCTTCATATTTAAGGTCAATTTCAACCTGTTCAAAAACATCCTGTGGTAAATCAGGTCTTGTTTTATCAAATGGTGTAAGACACTCATAATCGAGTTGTGGTCGTTTAATAAGCTCTGCAAGTCTTATACCCGTTTTCATTGGTGTAGTTTCACGTGAAACAAGCACCTCATTTATTTCGTCGGAAGGAGCAATTGTAACAGATTCAACTCTTTCTCTTTCCTGCTTTATAAGCTCAAGCTTATTTTTAAACTTTTCATATCTTTCTTCTGAAATAAGTCCGATTTCATAACCATAATCAGTAAGTCTTATATCAGCATTATCCTGACGGAGCAAAAGTCTGTACTCGCTTCGGGAAGTCATCATTCTGTATGGGTCAGAACAGCCTTTTGTAACAAGGTCATCAATAAGCGTTCCTATATATGAACTTGCTCTGTCAAGAATAAATGGTTCTTTTCCCTGAATTTTACGGACAGCGTTTACACCTGCAATAAGTCCCTGTGCCGCTGCTTCTTCATATCCTGATGAACCGTTAAACTGACCTGCTCCGAAAAGTCCCGGAATTTCATTAAACTCAAGTGAAGCTTTTAATGCCAACGGGTCAACACAATCATACTCAATTGCATAAGCTGTTCTCATAACCTCAACATTTTCAAGACCCTTGATACTTCTCAAAAATTTCAGCTGAACATCTTCAGGTAAAGAAGACGACATACCCTGAAGATATAATTCTTCTGTATCAAGTCCGCAAGGCTCAATAAAAAGCTGATGTCTTTCTTTTTCTTCAAAACGTACAATTTTATCCTCAATACTTGGACAATATCGTGGTCCGACACCTTCAATTTTTCCTGAATAAAGAGGGGAGCGGTGAATATTTTCAAGAATAATTCTTTTTGTTTCCTCATTTGTATATGTAATATGACAAACCTCTTTGTTTTCAGGCAAGTTTTCTGTTTCATAAGAAAACGGAATAATCTGCTCGTCACCTTCCTGAATTTCTAATTCAGAAAAATCAACACTACGTCTATTAACACGTGACGGTGTACCTGTTTTAAATCTTCTCAACGGAATATTCATTTTATAAAGAGCTTCTGAAAGTTTTGTGGCAGCAAACATTCCGTCAGGCCCACTTTCATAAGAAACATCACCGATATATATTTTACCACCTAAAAAAGTACCTGTTGCAAGAATTACAGCCTTTGCTTTATAAACAGCATCTAATTGTGTTTTAAGACAGAAAATGTTGCCTTCCTTATATAAATCAACAATCTCTGCCTGCTTCATATCAAGATTTTCCTGTAATTCAAGGGTATGCTTCATATATTTTGAATAATCACGACGGTCAATCTGTGCTCTCAAAGAATGTACTGCAGGACCTTTGCCACGATTAAGCATTCTTGTCTGTATTGAATTTTTGTCAGCAGCCTTGCCCATTTCACCACCAAGAGCATCAATTTCACGCACGAGATGTCCTTTTGATGTTCCACCAATTGATGGATTACATGGCATATTACCAACCCAATCCATATTGATAGTGAAAATAACTGTTGATGCACCAAGTCGTGCAGATGCCAATGCTGCTTCGATTCCAGCATGACCTGCACCAATAACTGCTATATCATATTCCTTTGCAAAGTATTCCATAATATCATATCCTTGAAATCAAAAAAGGCGGGAGCAAGCCCCCGCCCTACCTTAATTTATTCTTCTGTTTTTACTGAACGGATTTCTACTTTTCCGTAAAGTGATGAGCCATCAATATCGCTCATTGGTGCTCTATCTGGAGAAAATTCCGGCTTATAAGCCTCTTTTCTTTCTCTTCTGCCACCGTTTCTGTTATTTCTTCCGCGGTTACCATTATTGTTTCTTGCACCTTCAACAGGAGTAATTACAACTCGTCTGTCAAGATTTGAGCCTATTGAATGTGATGTTGCACCTTCAACCTCTTGAACTGCTGTATGAATAATTCTTCTTTCATAAGGATTCATTGGTTCAAGTGAGATATTTCTGCCCTGACGAACTGCTTTTGCTGCAGTTTTTCTTGCAAGGATTCGAAGTGTTTCTTTTCTCTTTGCACGGTAGTTACCAACATTGATAGAAACTCTCTTATAGCTTGAGTTACCTTTGTTTGCTACCATTCTTGCAAGGTACTGAATAGCATCAAGTGTTTCTCCACGTTTGCCGATAATAATGCCGTAATCGTCACCGCAATCAAGTTCAAATGAGATTTCTTCATCATTTGATTTTTCTGTGATTGAACACTCTGTCATACCAAGAGCCTTAACGATTGTTTCGATATATTCAGCTGTTTTTCCGTAAAGATTTGTTTCTGTTAAAACAGGTTCTTCTGCTTTAACTTCTTCCTTTGCAGGAGCTTTTGCCTCCTGTTTCTTTGGTTCAGGTTTTTTCTCTACCTTTTTTTCTTGTTTCTTTTCAGACTTATTATTCTTAACTTGCTTTTTTTCAGGCTTTGGGTCAGGAACATTTACTGAAACCTTAACTTTTGCAGGATTTCCACCGAAAAGACCAAGAATTTTCTTTGTTGGAGTCTGCATAACTTCAACAATAAATTCATCAAAGTCGCTTAAACCAAGCTCAAGCATAGCAGCGGCTTTTGCCTCGTCAACCGTATTTCCGGTTCCGATTGCTTCTTTAATCATATATTTATACCTCAGTTATTCTTCGTTTTTATTTTTTGACACGTTTTTAAGTACCTTTTCTCTTGCACGGCGGTTAATTGTTTCATCAACCATCTGCTTTGCAAGTAATCTCTTTGGTGACATTACCTTGTTTGTAATAATCATCTGAATAAATGAAAGGAAACTTGAAAGGATAATGTAAACACCAACACTTGCAGGGAAAAGGAATGAGAAATAAATACTCATTGCAGGAGTCATAAGTGACATACAACCCATTGATGGATTTTTTGCCATTTCAGGATTAGTTTTCTTCTGTCTTAACCATGTGTAAATACCCATCATAAGTGATGTTACACCTGTAAGAATTGGAATAAGCCATAATAAATCCCAACCCATATCTGTTGATGGAGTTCTTGAAAGGTCAACTCCGAAAAGAGTGAAATTATCCTTAAATACCTGAATTTTTTCGATTACATCTTCAGGTATTCCTGCTTTATCGAGTTTATCAAAATGCTGAATTGCAAGTAATTCAATCTGATATTCAAGATTTGATACTTTTCCTATAACATCTTCAGGTAATGCACGAACAGCATCCTTGATTACTGTAAGAATTTCATCCGGAATACCAAGAACATAATCAAGAATTTTGTAGTTTACAAAATAAACACCCATCATAATCGGGAACTGAATAAGCATAGGAAGACATCCTCCACCCATAGGTGAAAATCCTTCTTTTGAATAAAGCTCATTCATTGCATCATTCATTTTCTGCTGATTGCCGGCATATTTTTCTCTTATTCTTTTAATTTTTGGTTGCATTCTCTGGGTCTTAACCATACTCTTTTGTTGCTTTATCGAGGACGGAAGTAAAATAAGCTTAACGCAGATTGTCATTAGCAACAAAGATAAAATGTAGTTATTGCTGATTTCATAGAAAAATCCTATGAGATAGCCAAATGGGATTGAAAATACTTCTCTGATAAAATCCATTTTGTCCTCCGAAATTTTTTGGGACCACTTTTAGTCTTTTTTCTTTTTTTCCTTTTTCTCGGGAACAGGGTCATACCCACCCGGAAATAAAGGATTACACCGTAAAAGTCTTAACACAGCAAGAAAGGAGCCTTTTATTGCTCCAAATCTTTCAACTGCTTCAACTGCATAATGTGAGCAGGTTGGATAGTAACGACAGCGCGGACCGAATAATGGAGATATTTTTCTTTGATAAAATCTGATTGCTTTAATTATCAGTTTCTTCATTTATAACTCCTGCCTGCTTTAATTGTGAAAGCATAACCAAAGCTAATTGTGTGCTTTTTACATATTTTGTCTTTGACCTTGATACAAAAACAAAATCATAATTTCCGCTAATTTTATCTTCAATCATACTGTACGCTGCTCTTATAACTCGTCTTGACCTGTTACGTTCAACAGCGTTTCCTGTCTTTTTTGATGTAGTTATTCCTATACGACAAATTCCCGCACGGTTTTTTAATACATAAGAAACCAGTGCAGGACCTTGAAATGATTTTCCTTTGCCGTAAACTCTGCGGAAATCACAGTTGCTTTTAATTGTTACTGTCTGTTTCAACATTTTTACCCAACTGACAAATTAATATGTCAACTGCTTTCTGCCCTTAGCTCTTCTACGAGCAAGTACCTTTCTGCCGTTTCTGTCAGACATTCTCTTACGGAAGCCGTGCTCCATCTTGCGATGACGCTTCTTTGGCTGATAAGTTCTTTTCATTACTACTCCTCCGTTTCATAATTATAGTCACACATTGTAAAAATATCTGCGAGTAGCCATTATATAAAAATTTTGTCAACTTGTCAACCAAAAAAATTTTACCTGTTTTTTCTATATCTTCTGTTTTTTTATATACTCTTCTGATTTTTTCAACAATATATTGTGTTATTTTCTCATTTTTTCAGCTCAAAAATTTTTATTTTTTTATTATTTGTCATTTTTCTCCAAAAATTTTCACTAATTTATTATATATATAAATATGTATATTTATTATTTTTTCCATTGAATTTCTTTTAAATGTGTGTTAAAATGTATTATGTATAAAAATGAGTTACTACACCTATAAAGAGGTAAAAGGCTAAATAAAGCCGTTTTTATTGAAATTACAGTAACTTAACCCTTTTTCTTATTATTTTTCAGAAAGGATTTGTAATAATGAATTCTTATAGTGAATTTTGGGATGCTGTCTTGAATTTTTGTCGTGAAAGTATGAATAATATTGCTTTCAATATGTGGATTGAACCACTTAAGCTGATAAAAATTGAAGCAGAGCGTGTTATTATCGCTGCTCCCGGATTTAAAATTGACCTTATATTGTCAAAATATAAAAACCTGATTGAAGATGCATTTTTTAATGTTATGGGATTTAACGTTGAAGTTGAATTAATTCCATTTGAAAATATTCCAAAAGAAAAAAGTGATGAATCTATATCAGATACATCTTCTCTTTCCTCAACAGTTGATAATACAAAACTCACTTTTAACAACTTTGTTGTTGGACCTTCAAATAAATTTGCATATACAGCATCATTAAGAGTTGCTGAAAATCCCGGTTCTGTATTTAACCCACTTTTTATTTACGGTAATTCAGGTCTTGGTAAAACTCACCTTTTGAATGCTATTATTGAAAAAATAAAGTCAAATAACCCTGAAGCAAATATTGTTTATACAACAAGTGAAAATCTAACAAATGATTTATATTTTGCATTGCAGACAAAAACAACTCATGATTTACATATCAAATACAGAACTTGTGATGCATTACTTATTGACGATATTCAGTTTATTGCAGGTAAAACTCAGACAGAAGAAGAAATTTTCCATACATTTGATACTTTAATCAAAGCAGGAAAACAAATTGTTCTTACATCTGATAAACCACCAAGTGCAATTCCTAAAATTGAAGACCGTCTTAAAACACGATTTGAAAGCGGATTACTTTGTGATATTCAGCCACCTGATTTTGAAACAAGAGTTGCAATTATTAAGGATAAAGCTAATCTTCTTCGTTTTGAGCTTCCTGATGATGTTTGCAGTTTTATTGCTGAAAATATCAAAAGTAATGTTCGTCAGATGGGCTCTGCAGTTAAAAATATTTATGCTTATTGTTCATTCAATAATGTAATTCCAACTGTTGATATTGCAAAAGATATCCTTAAAGATATTCTTATTACAAGTCAGCCCGTAAGCGTTGTTATTGAAAATATTCTTGAAAAAGTTTCATTTACGTTTGGCGTTACTGCTGAACAGATAAAGAGTGAAAAGCGTGACGCTAATATCAACAGTGCAAGACAAGCTGCAATGTATATAATAAGAGAAATTACAAATCTCTCACAGGAAGAGGTTGGTAAAGTTTTTGGAAGAAACCACTCAACCGTAAACAGTTCTCTTAAAAATGTACAACAGAAAATGGCATCTGACCAAAAATATAAAAATCTCATTAATGATATAATTAAGAATATTAATGACTAAACTTTCGACAGTTTTCAAGTTTTCAACAATGAAGATTTAAACAAGTTAAAAAATTACTTTATTATTAACATTTATCCGTAAAGTTTTGACAATACATTTTTTAATAAAAATCCTTTATTTTACAAGAAAAACAAAACTTTTCGACATAACAAACAACCTCTACTACTAATAATATACTTTATATCTTTTATTTTAATAAAATAAGGAGAATGATTATGAAATTTACATGTTCTTCACAAATATTAAGCGAAGCTTGTATGAATGTTCAAAGAGCAACTTCATCAAAGTCAACAAACCTTCCTACAATTGAAGGAATTTTAATAAAAGCAGAAAATGATAAAATTATGCTTACAGGTTACGACCTTGAAATGGGAATTATAACATCTGTTTCAGGAAGAGTTGAACAAACAGGTAGCATTATTTTAAATGCAAAAATTCTTTGTGATATTTTAAGAAACGTTCCTGATGAACACGTAACAATTGAATGTGACGAAAGACTTATTTGCAGAATTAAGAGTGGTGACTCTGAATTTTCAATTACAGGTTTTTCAGAAGAAGAATATCCCGAATTACCAACAGTATCAGGTGGTTTCCCAATAGTTGTAAAAGGTGAAATATTAAAAGATATGATTAAAAAGACAATCTTTGCTACTGCCGATAATGGTGCAAAGATTGTACATACCGGCGTAAGATTTGAAATATCAACGGGAAATATCAGACTTGTAGCAGTTGACGGTTACAAGCTTGCTATCAGAAATGAAAAAATTGATTATGAAGGCGAAGAAAAGAACTTTATTATTCCAAAGAAAACACTTAATGAAATTATGAAGCTTGCAGGTGATGGTGAAGATACTGTTTCAATGATAGTTGCTTCTCGTCATATTATGTTTGAATGTGGTTCATATTATATTGTTTCTCGTCTTTTAGAAGGTGAATTTTTAAGTTATAAGAGTGCTATTCCTACAACTGCAAAAACAGAAGTTAAAGTAAACACAAGAAAAATAATTAGCAGTATTGAAAGAACATCACTCATTATTACTGAAAGAATAAAGAGTTATATAAGATGTATTTTTGATACAGAGTCAATCAGAATTTCGAGTACAACTGCTCTCGGTACTGCTAATGACAGACTTTTAGCAGATATTCAGGGTGAAAGAGTTGAAATAGGTTTTAATAACAAATATCTTCTTGATGCACTTAAGGTTTGTGATACAGACGAAATTACATTAAGACTTAATGGTTCTGTATCTCCTATAATTATTGTACCTGATGATGACAGCTCATTGATTTATGAAAGAAGCTTCTTATTTATGGTATTACCTGTAAGGATGAACTGATAATGAAAAAAATTTCTGCCCATATTAAGAAAAAAGAATGTCGTCAGATAAATATTGACAGTGATTTTATAAGACTTGATTCACTTTTGAAGCTTTGTAACGCAGTTATGACAGGTGGTCATGCAAAAATTGTTATTCAGGAAAGTGAAGTTAAGGTAAACGGAGAAATCTGTACAGCACGCGGAAAAAAAATTCGAAAAGGTGACTGTGTAGAATTCGATAATATAATTTATGAGGTTATCTGATGCATATAAAAAAAATAAAGGTTGAAAATTTTCGTAATATAGAATTTATGGAAATTGAACCTCATAATGAGATAAATGTTATATATGGTCAAAACGGACAAGGAAAGACAAATTTACTGGAAGCAATCTGGCTTTTTACAGGATGTAAAAGTTTCAGGAATGCAAAAGATAGTGAGCTTGTTCAGTTTAATGAAGAGAATTCAAGAATTAGTATTGAATATGAAACTGAAACAAGAGAAAATAAAGCTTCTGTTTGTATTGAAAAGAAAAGAACAGCAAGTCTTAACGGAATAAGTCTTTCTTCACCGCGAGAATTAATTGGAAAATATTATAGTGTAGTTTTTTCTCCTGTACATCTGTCACTTATTAAGGATGGACCGTTAAACAGAAGAAAATTCATAGATACTGCAATAAGTCAGATTGATAATATGTATGCAAAAAAACTTATGTATTTTAATCATCTTATTCAGCAAAAGAATGCACTTTTGAAAAATGCTGCGGAAAATCCATCATTACTTGATACTCTTGATATATGGGATGAAAAAATTGCACTTGCAGGTGCAGATGTAATATCAGACAGAATTGAATACATAAAAAAACTTCAACAAAAAGCAACTGAAATATACAGAGGTATTTCAGGAGAAAAAGAAGAACTTTCAATAAAATATTTAAGTAATATCAGATATGAAAGTGAAGAAAAAAACAGTATAGCAAAAATATATTATGAAACGATGAAAAAAAATCGACCTAATGATTTATATTTAAAAAATACAACGAGTGGTCCTCATCGTGATGATATTGAAATTTTAATAAATGGTATTTCTGCAAGAAAATTTGGTTCACAAGGTCAGCAAAGAAGTGTTTCACTCAGCTTAAAACTTGGTGAAGCAGAAATAATCAATGATTTAAAAGATGAACATCCTATCATTTTACTTGATGATGTAATGAGTGAGCTTGATAGTACAAGACAAAATTATATATTAAACAAAATGACAGGAAAACAAGTTTTTATTACTTGTTGTGAAAAAGAAACTGTATCAAGACTTTGTGCAGGAAAAGTAATAAAAATTGAAAAAGGAAAAGCGGTGGATTAATGTATATAAACATCGGAACAGAACTTTTAATAAAGGATAATGATATTTTAGGTATTTTTGACCTTGATAATACAACTGTTTCAAAATCCACAAGAGAATACATAAATAATTCAGCAAAAAATGGTGAATGTATAACAATTTCAATTGAGGAATTACCAAAATCATTTATTGTAACCACAAAAAATGATAAAAAGGAAATCTATATTTCACCACTTAACACATCAACAATTTTTAAAAGAATAAAAATGTCAAATATTTGACGGAGGAAAAAAATGAGCGAACAGATTAAAAATCAAATTGAAGAAGAGGTTATGGATACGGTTGTAACCGAAACCTATGATGCTTCTGCAATTCAGGTTCTTGAGGGACTTGAAGCAGTAAGAAAGCGTCCCGGTATGTATATCGGTTCAACAGGACCAAAGGGACTTCATCACTTGGTTTATGAAATTGTAGATAACTCCATTGACGAAGCACTTGCAGGATATTGTACACATATTGAAGTAGAAATTTTACCAGGAGATATTATCACAGTTCGTGATAATGGTCGTGGTATTCCTGTTGGTATCAATGAACAGCAAGGACTTCCTGCTGTAACAGTTGTTCTTACAGTTCTTCATGCAGGTGGTAAATTCGGCGGTAGCGGTTATAAGGTATCAGGTGGTTTACATGGTGTTGGTTCATCAGTTGTAAATGCTCTTTCAGAATGGTTTGAGGTTGAAGTAAGCCAGAACGGACATATTCACCGTCAAAGATTTGAACGTGGTAATATTACAACAGACCTTGAAATTGTAGGTGATACTGATGTAACAGGTACATTTATTAAATTTAAGGCTGACCCTGAAATTTTCACAGAAACAACTGTTTATGAATATGAAGTTTTACAAAGAAGACTTCGTGAACAGGCATTTTTGAATGCAGGTCTTTCAATTACTCTTACAGATAAGCGTGACCCTGAAAATATTATTGAAGAAAACTTCTGTTATGAAGGCGGTATTAAGTCTTTCGTTGATTATATAAATACAAGTCGTGGACTTACTCCTGTTGTTGATGAAATTATGCACTTTACAACAGTAAATGGTGACAGAAGTGCAGAGGTTTCAATCTCATATAATGATGGATATAATGAAATTATTTTAAGTTTTGCTAACGGTGTTCGTACTATTGACGGTGGTACTCACGAAAATGGTTTTAAGACAGCACTTACTCGTGTATTCAACGAATACGGAAGAAAATTCAAGTTACTTAAAGATAATGATAAAAATCTTTCAGGTGATGATGTTCGTGAAGGTCTTACAGCGGTTATCAGCGTAAAGCTTACAGAAGCGGAATTTGAAGGACAGACAAAAGGTAAGCTCGGTAATACAGAAATGCAGACAATTGTGTCAAAGATGATGTATGAAAAGCTTATGACATATTTTGAAGAAAATCCACAAGCAGCAAAGGCAATTTTCAATAAAGCACTTGACGCTTCAAGAGCAAGAGAAGCAGCAAGAAAAGCAAGAGATAGTGCAAGAAGAAAATCAGCACTTGAGGGAAACTCACTTCCGGGTAAGCTTTCTGACTGTATTGATAAAAACCCTGAAAACACTGAAATCTTTATCGTCGAAGGTGACTCTGCGGGTGGTTCTGCTAAAGAAGGCAGAGATAACAGAATTCAGGCAATTCTTCCTCTTTGGGGCAAAATGCTCAACGTTGAAAAGGCAAGAATTGACAAGGTTATCGGTAATGATAAATTAACTCCGGTTGTTACTGCTCTCGGTACAGGTATTGGTGAAGAATTTAACATTGAAAAACTTCGTTATCACAAAATTGTTATTATGGCCGATGCCGACGTTGACGGTCAGCATATCAGAACTCTTCTCCTTACATTCTTCTTCAGATATATGAAGGATTTGATTACAGAAGGGTATATTTATATTGCACAGCCACCACTTTTCAAGGTAAGTAAGGGTAAACGCCATGAATATGCTTTCTCTGATGAACAGAGAGATGCGTTTATTGAAGAAATGGGTGCAAACTGTGATATTCAGAGATATAAGGGTCTTGGTGAAATGGACCCTGAACAGTTGTGGGAAACAAC
>CALCTT010000005.1 GCA_937906895.1 uncultured Clostridia bacterium
GTATATCTGCAACCTGCCTGAACATCATCATAAGTTCGGGGAGGTTATAGAACTTGGCAAATCGTGTTTTAGCTCGGTATCCCGTACCTTCGGGAGCAAGTTCAATAGCTGTTACAGTTTCACCAAAGGTTGATGCCCAAGAGTCAAAATGTTGCAAATGCTTATCTTCAAGTGCATCATACTGAAGGTATCTCTGCATTGTATAAAGCTCTACCATTGAGTTTGAAACGGGAGTACCTGTTGCAAAGATAACACCTTTGTTTCCGGTCACTTCATCAAGGTATCTGCACTTCATATAAAGGTCAGAAGATTTCTGTGCTTCCGTCTGTGCTATACCGCCCACGTTTCTCATTTTTGTATATAAAAAGAGATTCTTAAAATTATGAGCTTCGTCAACAAAGAGCCTGTCAACACCGAGTTCTTCAAAGGTAACAACATCGTCTTTTCGGCTTTGGTCATTGAGCTTATCGAGTTTGGTCTGCAATGATTTCTTTGTTTTTTCAAGCTGTTTAACGGTGATTTTCTCACCTCTGTCATACTTGATTTGTGCTACACCGAGAGTGATTTCATCAATCTGTTGCTGAAGCATTTGTCGCTGTCTTTCGATACTGATAGGAATTTTCTCAAACTGTGAATGTCCTATGACAATAGCATCATAATCACCCGTAGCAATACGAGCACAGAACTTCTTACGGTTCTTTGTTTCAAAATCCTTTTTAGTAGCAACAAGAATGTTTGCTGACGGATATAGCTGAAGATATTCAGATGCCCACTGCTCAGTAAGGTGGTTAGGAACTACAATAAGTGATTTATTGCACAGTCCCAGCCTTTTGCTTTCCTGTGCTGCTGCAACAATCTCAAAGGTCTTGCCGGCACCAACAACGTGTGCAAGAAGAGTGTTACCACCGTACATAATACGGGCAACAGCATTTATCTGATGAGGTCGCAGAGATATTTCAGGGTTCATTCCCGAAAATGTGATGTGACTGCCGTCATACTCACGAGGTCGCATAGAATTGAATAAATCATTGTAATTTCTAACAAGTCTTTCTCTTCGGTTAGGATCTTTCCATATCCAATCCTGAAAGGCTTGTTTTATCATTTCCTGCTTACCCTGAGCAATAGCAGTTTCTTTTTTATTGAGAACAGGTTTCTTATTACCGTGTTCATCTTCCACATAGTCAAAGATACGAACATCTTTAAGATTGAGAGTATCTTCAATAATCTTGTAACCGTTGATTCTGCTTGTACCGTAAGTGTTGTTAGCAACAACATTAGTACGGTCATAAGATTTGTTTGCAATAGTCCATTCACCCGTAAGCTCGGTATATTTAACTTTAATATTCCATTGAGCATAACGAGGTGTCTGTAAAATCTCATATACAAATCTCTCAACATCTTCAGGTGGGAGCCAAGTTGCACCCAAACGAACAGAAATCTCACTTGCTGTCAAATCTTTAGGCTGAACCTTTTCAAGCATTTCAACATTGATGTTGTAATCATCGGGGTAAAGCTCTGCAGTTCTTCTTGCAAGTTCAAGTTTCTTTCGTACATTGCCTGACAAGTATTCATCTGCCGGGAGATACCTTTCATCGTTGCTATACTCATTTGTGTATTCCGGGTTAAGGAAGATTACACCTTTGAGTTCTTCAAAAAGTTCCTGTTCCGTTTTACCCGTAAGCTCACACATAAAGTCCATATCAACCTTTGCTTTTTCACCGATTGAAACAGCGAGTGCTTCACTTGCAGTTGAAACAGATGTTACCTTAATATGAGGTTTGATGGTTCTCTTGGTAAACATATCCGCCTTGCGTTTAAGTTCACCGTTTTCACCAACGATTTCGAGAGAACAAAGTAAGCAATATGAACTGTCATCAGCAAAAGCTAATCTATTAGCTCTTGCATTGAGAAGTCCGTATTTCTTTGTAAAATCGTCATACAAGGTGTTTAATCTTTCCTGTGCAGAAAGAATAGCAGAATCGGGATAATCGTCCGTCTGAAGTCGTATAAGCTCACGAACACAATCACGGATTTTAATCATACCCTTAATTCTGTTTTCGGCAGTTGCAGAAACATCAACAGGGTTCATTCTACTGTTCTGACGATAATATATTTTATCTTCAACAACAGTAAAACTAAAGTTTTTAACATTCGGGTCTGCGGGAACTGAATTATCTTCTACTTCACCGATTTCCGAAACATCAAACTCTGTTATTTCTGCGTGAATATTCTGTACTGCTTCACTTAATAGGTCGGAAAGGTTTCTGTCCTCAAACGGCTTACAGGTCAACGAATGACCGAACTGTGAGGATTCCATAACCATTTCACCGAGTACCATTTCAGGATGGTCTATGAAATACTTGTTGTATTCATTACCGTTCTCATCACGGTCAAGGTGAACCCAATCGGGTTCATCATTTACAAGAGTATCTCTTTTCTGCAAGAAGAGAATATCTGAAGTTACCTCGGTACCTGCATTAGCCTTAAATGTGTTATTCGGCAAACGAATGGCGCCGAGAAGCTCGGCTCTTTGTGCGATATATTTTCTTACATTTGAGTTTCTCTTGTCCATTGTACCTGACGATGTGATAAATGCAATTACACCACCGGGGCGAACCTTATCAAGTGTCTTTCCGAAAAAGTAATCATGTATGAGCCAATTATTCTTGTCATACTTTTTATCAATTACTTTGAACTGACCGAAAGGCACATTACCTATGGCAACATCAAAGAAGCTGTCAGGAAGAGTTGCGTTTTCATAACCTTGCACTGTGATACCGGATTTCTGATATAACTGCTGTGCAATACGACCTGTTAAACTGTCAAGCTCAACGCCGAAGAATTTACTCTTCGGCATACCGTCAGGAAGCATACCTATAAAGTTACCTGTACCGCAAGAGGGTTCAAGAATATTACCTTCGCTGAATCCCATATTGCCAAGTGCTTCATACATAGCACGGATAACTATGGGAGGTGTATAGAAAGCAGTAAGTGTACTTTCTCGTGCTGCAGCATATTCTTCAGGTGAAAGTGTAACGATAAGTTCCTTGTATTCATCTGCCCAATTTGCTTTGCTTTCATCAAAAGCATCAGCAAGACCACCGAAGCCTACATATTTTGAAAGTATTTCCTGTTCTTCAGGCGTAGCAAGTCGGTTTTCAAATTCAAGCTCGTGCAAGAGATTGATAGCAGCCATATTATTTCGGAATTTCTCTTTCGGACCGCCTACACCCAAATTATCATCCGTTATTCTGAAATTGTGCTTTTCACTCTCGGGAATAGTAGGAAGGAGTGTTGTTACCTTCTCTTTCTTTTCTTCCCAAGTTGGAGGAGTAAGAGTAGGTTCTTCCGTCTTAATTGTTTCTACAACAATATCATAGGGAAGACCGTTTTCTACTGCGGGGTATCCAGCAACTTTTTCAGTTGTATATTCCTGCTTTTCAGGTGCCAAATGCTCACGAACAAAACCTATTTTTTCAACTCTGTTTATAGGGTAAATTGATGTTGTATCACGCATTGATACATCACCAAATACAGGGTCAATCTTTTCGATAACAAAAGTGCTACCGTCAATAATGACCTCTTTGCCTATAAGGTCTGCATCTGTAATTTCTTCCACCATTTCTTCTTCGGCTCGTTCCAAATACGGACTTAGAATTACCTCAAAGACTTGTGGCAGTGGGTCAAGGTCATTAACAAAATCTCTTGAAATTCTATTACCGTCTTTATCTGCATAAACAACAACCGACATCGGAGTACCGTAGTAGTTCTCATCCTTAATATCCTTTACAAACTGATATTCGCTTGTATATTCAATACTTTCACGAACTTTACCATCTGTATGAAGATAATCAATTCTGCCTATTGGTTTGCTTTCTACGGGGTCTTCCTTATTTTGAGAAACAATTGTATAGGTTTTTCTCTCACCATTTTCAAGAGAACACACGGCAACATCAAAACCTCTGTCTGTGAGCATATTAAGATAAGTTTCAAGACGATGCTTTGGAATGCCACACATATCAACAGTAACATTATCACCGATTGTTCTGTGAGTGAGCTGTAAGTCAAGGGCTTCCGCCATATCCTTTGCATCTTCGCCAAGAGCTTCAAAGAAATCTCCAACCTGATACAAAAACAGCTTATCGGCATTTTCAGCCTTAAGCTCGTTATACTGTTGCCAATACGGATTTAATATGCTGTCCTTAACAGGTACACCGTAGTTTTCTGACAATTCTTTAAAATCCTTGAGCAGTTCATCACGAATGCCAAGAACAGAACCGTCTTTTTCAAAAACAAAAGCTTCTTTTACAAGGAATTCATAAAGCTCTTTACCACTCCAGAGATTATCATTATCTCTTGCAACAAGAATACCACCCTCATAGGTCAGGTCAATATCGTCAATCTTCAATGCTGAAAGAACCTTATATAACACTTCTGTTTCTTTCGTTTCCGGCTGAACAAAAGTTAATACAGGCTTTTCCATACTCTTTGCTTCTTCAACAAGAGCCTGCATAGTTTCCTTTGTGCAATCGGTCAAATCAACAGCGGAATGGAAATACTCATAATCTTCCTTATACTCTTTTGTGCCGTAATCCGAAAGTGTCTGTTTAGCAACAGAACCGAGATAATCAAAGAAGTCTTTTTCATCGGTATGAAGCTCTGCTGCCTTTAAAATATCCTCGTAAGTTATAAGGTTATTAACAAACTGTCCCTTACCGTCATTGCCGTCAGGATTGTAATATACCCATTCAACATTGTTACTGCCGTCATTCACAAAGAAAGCGTCTGTATAATTTGCATCCAATGTTTCAGTTATTTCAACTGAAGGGGTCGGGTATCTGTCGATAACACCCTTGTCCACTTCCATTATGACAATACCAATGTTATTGTTATCGGTAAGTTCTTTCTGACAATAGCTGAGATTAAAATCGAGAACCTCACAACAAGGAGTAAAGACATTTCCGTAGAAATTCTTTCCCGGAGCATTATAATGTGTGTACTGTGAAAGTGTTTGTGCATCCTTTCCAAATGCGATATAGAAACCACTTGTGTGCATAAGAAGAACACCATCGGGATTTTCCTTTTTTACCTGCTCATACTGAACCAAGAAGTCAGGCTTATTACTGTCATCAACCTCTGTTTCGGGTTCGTTATTAATAACAGGTCTTTCAACTGCAACTTCAACCCTCAAATGATTGTTTGCAGGGTTTTCCTTTACCTTTTTCTCAAAATCAGCCTTTTGAAACTCCTTGTTGAACAAAGGGTATTGGCTATCATTGAGTATTACAGGGTCTTCAAGTGAAAGAATAGTGTATTCATCTGCACCGATATATACAGTATCGCCGAGGTTATATTCGTATCTGTATTCTTTTGGTGCCTGTTCTTCTTCGGGAGCCTCACGGATAAATTGTCGAATTTCATTTGACTTTTTCCAAGCTGCTTCTTTTGCTATTTTTTCATCAAGCCATTGCGGATACATTTCCTTTTCTTTCGGACTTAAATATCTGTCGAGTTTAATAAGCTCGGAAATACGCTTTTCAACATAGTTCCATTTAAGAAGGGTTCTTCTTTCAGGCACACTGTAATGGTCTGAAATCTCAATGCCTTTTGAATCGTGATTTTCCCAATAACCTGTACCGGGAATAGCATCGGTCCCTCCGCCTGTTCCGTATTCGTGTTTAAGGAAATTAATATTATCTTCCTTTGAAAGACTTTCGGTAAACTGTCGGTACACTCGCATTTTACCTTCGCTGAAACTGCTACCTCTGCCGAGAACATAGTCAATCGCTCCCTGCGGTAACGGAAGAATTGCATCTTTTACCTTTGTGCCGATAAACTCAATCTGATTATCAACGCCGGGCAACAACAAAGCCTGTGGCTCTGTCCATTCTTCAATAAGTATCATGCCGAAAACGGAACGCTCAATCTGAAACCATTTTTCCCAAGCTTCACGAAGTTCTGTTCCGTCATCACGCCACAATCTGATAGCATCAGAATAGGCTTCAAAACCTGCTTTAACACCGTTTGACAGTGTTGTTTCATAAGGTTGTGAATTAAAGAAAGATTTAATAAAATCGCTACGTTCATTTCGGTCATTGTGACTTTCATAGAACATAGCGATTTCTTCTCTGTGAGGAGTTAAGAAAGATTTTATTAACTCGCTTTTCTGTTTTTCTAAGTGGAAATATTCAACACCATTCCATCGGGCATCAAAGTCGTGTCCGCTTAACTGTAAATCAATTCCTTCAGAACTGTTTCCTCGGCTGTCATCCTGATGTTGTTCATCATACGAACCCACTGCATCTGATTCTGCTCCTTCAGTTCTTCCGTCACTCCCTGTGACTTCTGCAACTGTTCCGTGAGCTGAGTCATCATCTGTTCCGCTTCGGTTTCCGTCTGTTTGATTGTTCTCATCAGTTCGCCCTTCGCTATCAGTTGTGCGAAATAGACTTTCCTGTGTTCCTGTAGGAATTTCTTCCTCAGCATACCGTACTTCCCAAGAGTAACGTTCTCCTCTTGCGGTAAGGTCAGGTTCGGGATTTGATAATCTCCCACTTGTCTGTAAGTCATCTGTGACATTTTCATTACTCCTTTCGGTTTCGTTTTTTGTTTTTGCACTTTCATCATACTCTAACGAGAAATTATTATCAAATGTGCGATTTCTTTTTTTCTCATTTTTTTCGATATTTTTTACGGTGCTTTCGATTTCACGAAGTCCCATTTCCGCAATATCACTTACTGCCATACCCATTGCAATAACACTTGAAGGTGTATTGAAATTAAAAATATCTTCAAAATCTTCTCTGGTATAATATTCATCAGCATTTAAACCGCACCTTGTCATCATCATATATCCGATTGAAGCAGAAAGTGCATTTTTCAAGATAACCGAAATATTGTCATCATCAAGTTCCTCAAGGAAACTGCCGTATTTGCTATCATTAACAGTAGAAAGATAATCGAGAATATTATCTTCTACCATATTTCTTGCAGTATCGTCAATTACACTTTCAAGTCTGCCCTCGGCTGTATCACCGAAAGCATTTGTAAGAGCTTCTGCCACTTCATCGTGATAACGGTCTTTGACTTCCCAACGGGGAACCTCATATCCGTAGAATGAATTGGTGTCAGAAACATCAAATACATATCGTAACTTCTGATAACTGCCCGAATAATCAAACAATGCAATACCTGTTGCTCCTCGATTAACCCAACGATGCATTTTGTCGTTCCAAAAATCTATCTCTGCACAGGCTGTTGCATCAGGTCTTTGTCCGTAAATCAAAATCTGTTCAACGAAGTTGTATTTAAAGTTATTGGATGCCGTCCTCAAAAAAGAAGTCCAATTATCAAGATTATTTGTAACTTTACCTACTTCATCATTGAACATAGCTGTGATTATTTGCAGCTTACTCGCCATCAGTAATCACCTCACTGTCAGCCTTTTTCTTTTTGGTTGATTTTTCAGGTTTTGGTTCTTCTATAGTGACGGTCATATCTGCGGTTAGAAAGGAAAACAACAAGTTTTCGTTTACACATTCCTGAAGCTGTCCGATAAGTTCAACTTCTTTGAAAGAAAGACTTTCATTAGCTAACACTTCCTTGGGGGTCAGCGTTTTAAGTTGTTCCTCTGTGGTAATGCCAAGTGAAGCAAGTTTTTCAATCGCTTCAAATTTCATCTGAGTTATATTTGTCTTTGTTTTCTTTGCCATTTACCTTCTCCTTTCCATCGTAGAATTCTTCATATACTTTTTTCCAACAGATATTACACACATATCCGTTTCGGTATCTGCAATTTTTACAACCTAATTTCTTTTCATTAACTTTCATTTTTGACGATGAAGCTCACCGTGCTTCACCTCGCTCGTGCTGTTTAGAATGAATAAACTTGCCCTGCTCGTTATAGTTCTGTGGATTAGCAGATGGTGTCTGCCAACCGTTAGTAATACCGCCGAGCATAGCTTCTTTCTGTGCTTTTGTAACACCCATTTCAGAATTATGTCCGTCTGCAAGCTGTCTGTTTTGTTCAGGTGTGTTACGCTCATCAGTTACATCGACAAATTCTTTTTCACCTTTGGTGATGATAATAAGTTTTTCGCTTTCGGGATGAATTGCATAACAAAGTTTTGGAAGAGAAGAACGAATAGGAATTACTGTACTTCCGTTTCTCTCCATAAGCTCGGCAAACTCACAGATATGATAGAGTCTGTCACCAACCTCTGTATGGTAATCATCTATATATCTGCAGGTTTTATAATACCTTTCACCGTCAGAATGAGTGATTTTGACTTTATCACCATCGGGTATTCTGAATATTTATCTGTAATGAGGGGTTATAAATCTGATACCCTTACTTGCCTGAACAAGATGTGTTTCAAGATATTTCTTTACGAAGCAATAACAGTAAAGGTTGTATTCACCTCTGTTGGGATTGAGCCTTAAAAGATAAGTGTGATTATCTGTGTCAACTCTTACACCGAAATACTGTTTATCATCTCCGCTATACTGTTTTGCATTATCGTAACAATACTTTGAAAGACTTGTTCTGTCACCGAGCATTTTGCCGTACTTATCATCAAGTCGAAGTGCATTGATAACATCATCAAATTCCTTTTTGAACTCGTCTGTTTTAAAGAATGAACAAGTATCGTTCCAAGTGGAATGAAATTCCGTACCGCTTGAACCGAGGTCAGCACGAAGATAACCTATACAGCCTGTCTGTTGATATAACTGATTGCTTTGCCTGAAGGTGTATTTTTTAAGATTTGTTGTAATCGGAGTTATATATATATCATTCATCGTGCAGCCCTTTCCTTTCTTTTTTCGGCTCGTTCTTTCTGTACTTCATCTAATCTCTGCTTTGCCCATTCGGGGAGTTTGTCTTTTTCAATGATACCGAGAATATCTCTGCGTTCATATCTTGACTCTTTTCCGCTATACAGATTAGTACAGAAGCAGGCTGAACCTCTTGAATTACGCTCTGCACCAAAACCTCCCGTACAAAGCTGCAACTGCATTGTTGCAATCTGATATTCCGGCTTAAACACATCGGCTCTTATAACTACAACCTTATTCTTGATGGAGTCATCAGCCTTAATAACTGTGCATCCGTCAGCGTAAATAGGTGCAGTATCAACCTCAATTTTTGAGATTTCTTCAATAACAAGTTCAGCTTCATTCTTTATTCGTTCAGCAAAAATCTTTGCAATCTCTGCGTAATCATTGCCGACAAGTGCATCAACATATCTTTCAAATATGCCGTTGTTTTCATAGTTGGCAACAACAAATCTTTCATCGGGTGAAGCGTTACGATCTTCACCGATAATGATTTCTTTTTTACCAATTTCAAAGGCGTGAATTACCTCATAAGTTCCCGCCATTCTTTTTTCTGTCATTTTTTTCATCTCCTCTCATTACTGCATAACCGTGAGCAGTAATGCTGTAATAGTTGGCGTGGTCAAAATGTTCCTTGCCATACTGTTTAGAAATGAGGATGTTTCCTTTTTTGAGTCTTTTAATTGCATTTCGCACGGCTTTTTCACCCAAGAAAGGAAAAGTACCTGTTAATTTTTTAATGGTTATTCGTTCCCAAGGAACATCACCACTATAAAAATCTGTTTTTTCGAGTTTTTCTCGAATATATCCTGCAATAAGGGCAGCATTGATGCCGTATTTTATTGCGATTGTATTACTGTAATTGCATACCATTTTGTCGTCCTCCTAAAAAAGTGAGGGCGACTTTTAGCCGCCCTTTAAGTGAATTTATCTGCCTACATACCAATCGTCATAAGCAGAGTCTTTGATTATAATTTTGTTTGATTTATACTCATTCCTCAACATACCTGAAGGTGTCCACATATCAGTGAGTTCAACTCTAATGATATAGTTACCATCAGGATACCAAAGAGGTGTGAAGTGTACATTGCCATAAGAACCGGTTGGAGAGAAAATCCATTTACCGTTTGAAAGATTAAGCGTAGTAATCTTTCCGCTTTCCTTTGAATATCCGTATTCAGGGAAGTATGCATAACCGTACTGAGGAAGAGTATATGAGTTTACAGGTGCTGTTGAAAAACCATTCTTTGTTACTGTTACACCATTATTAAGTGACATCGTAATACCGTAACCTGAATTCATATACCAAAAACTTCCATTCTTTGTAGAGGTCTGCGTGTTTTTTGGTTCGACTTTTATACTTCCACTTGCAAGACTGTTATAATACTGTTTTTTAACGAAATTGCCGTTTTCATAAGTGTATTCCCACCATTCGCAACCTGTACCTGTTGTATAAGTATCAGCAGGAATGGAAAAGCCTGATGGGCCTTTCTTTTCAAACTGTGTATCAGGGGTCTGAACAATCTTATACGGTATCGTTGAGTAATTCTTCGTTATCTTGTTATACGATGCACCGTCATCTATAATTTCTGCCGTTATCTTAACATCGGCATTGTTAAATCCTATCGGCACTTTCCACTTGAAATATATCAAGTTATTAAGTCCACCGGGAACTATTGCCTTTGTTTTGGTATAACTGTATATTAGGTTTGAACCCTTATACACACAGAACTTGATTGACACATCTTCGGCAGGACTATAATCATCAAAATATGAATTCTTGAGCCAATAGCTTGTAATTACTTCCGTGTTTTCTCTGTAATCAGCATTAGGAGTAATCGGTTCAAGTGTCAACGGATGCTTAACCTTACAAGCAAGTGTTAAGGCGTTATTACTGCCGTTAAATTCATAATCTGTGTTGTAAATACCCATACCTTCAAGGTAAACGCCACCCCAAATACTGATATTTCTCTTGTTCGGTACAATAAAGGAGTATCCGTCAACAGTAATTGAGGAATTTGCAGGAATTGCATATACACCGTTTATCTGTGTCTTATCGTTCTTGAAACCTTCAACATAAACCTTAACATCAGTATTGTTCTTATAAGTGTACCTTACGAGAACACTCTGACCTGCTTTAAGATTATTTGTATCAA
>CALCTT010000006.1 GCA_937906895.1 uncultured Clostridia bacterium
ATGGGTCATCAGGATAGTGAGAAGTACGGATAGAGTTAATATTCGCATTCTTCATAAAGTTCAAATCCTGATGGTATCTTTCCTTTGGAACTGCCCAACCGTTATCAGGGTCAAAGTCGTGACGGTTAACACCACGAAGCATCAATGGTTTACCGTTGAAAAGGAACTTTTCGCCGATAATCTCAACCTTCTTGAAACCAAAACGGATGCATTTATATGTTGTTTTACCATCTGCAGTAATGCTGATAAGCAGTTTATAAAGATATGGACTTTCAGCAGACCATTTCTTTGGATTTTCTATAATTTTATTGAATTTAAGTGTTGCAGAACCATTGAATTCTGCCTCGCCGAGTAAAACTTTCTCATCACCGTCAACGATTTCAGCTTTAACTGTTGCAGAGCCACTGCCTGCATAATCATTAACCTTGATTTCAAGAGTTGTGTCACTATCCTTGTATTCTTTGTCAAGGTCAGTTGTGATAAAGAAATCACGAACACATTTTTTAGGTTCAGCGAAAACATAAACCTCTCTGTAAAGACCGCAAAGAAGCCACATATCCTGATTTTCAAGATAAGCACCGTCAGAGAAACGATAAACCTTAACTGCAACTCTGTTTGAGCCCTTACGAGCAAATTTTGTAATGTTAAATTCGTGAGGAGTCATTGAACCCTGTGAATAACCTACAAATTCACCGTTAAGATAAACCTCAATAGCAGATTTTGCAGCACCAAAGTGCATAAAAATTTCTTGACCATCAAAGTTTTCAGGCATATCGAAATCTCTTACATAAATACCGATTTCCTGCATTGTGTGGTCGATTGACGGAATCTTATTCTTACTCCTGCTGATAGCACGACAGTATGTAGATGCATAATAGTAAGGATAGCTTTCAGTATCCTGACCAATCTGCCATACTGACGGAACTTTAATATCACGCCAGAAAGAAGTATCAAAACTATCTTTATAAAAATCTGTAGGACAGTCGTTGAGTCCTCTCTGCCAATGGAATTTCCATGTGCCGTTAAGAGTCATTTTAGTTTTTGGCTCAACACGGTTTAATGCATCAGCCTCTTCTGAATAAGAAAAAGCAATAACGTGACCGTCTTCTTTATTTTTTTTGAAAACTGCGGGATTTTCCCAATCGTACTTATAATTTCTCATATTTCCCTCCAACTATATCTTTACTCGCTTTTTGAAGCAAGATATTCAATAAATTGTTTTGCTGTTCTTGGGCTTCTGCCACCGTTACGGAGAGCAAATGCCTCAGCCTGAATTGCTAAATCTTCTTTTGCAATACTTATATTATACTGCATAGCAAGATTTTCCACAATAGATAAATACAAATCTTTATTAGGTTTTGAGAAAGTAATTTTCAGACCAAATCTTGCTGAAAGGCTCATAACCTCCTGAATTGTATCCTGAAGATGTATGTCGTCACCATTTCTGTCGCTGAAATTCTCTTTTACAAGATTTCTTCTGTTGCTTGTGGCATAAATTGCAAGATTGTCTGTTTTACCTGCAACGCCACCTTCAAGAATAGCTTTCAATGCACCGAAATCGCTGTCATTTGTTGAGAAACTCAGGTCGTCAATAAAGATTATGAATTTTAATGGATTGTCAGCAAGCTTTTCAATAACATCAGGTAATGAGTACAACTGATTTTTCTTGATTTCAATAAGACGAAGTCCCATTTCCCAATACTCATTTACAATAGCTTTGATTGTACTGCTCTTACCGCTTCCCGCATCACCGTAAAGAAGTACGTTGTTGCAAGGCTTACCTTGAAGTAACGCCATTGTGTTATCAATAACCTTTTGTCTTTCAAGTTCATATCCGCTCATCTGTGAAAGTCTTTGTGGGTCGGGATATTTAACAGGTATAATCTCATTATTCTTATACAAGAACATTCTGTGTGTTGCATAAATGCCATATCCGGTTGTTTTGATTGATGAAATTTTTTTTGTGTATTCCGCTTTAACGGAAAGGTTGCTGTTTTTCCATTCAGGAAGATAAATATCTGTATGTACAATTCCTTTTATATCTTTACAAGTGATTTTTGAAAGTGATTCAAAAAAGTCAAGCTCGTTTTCCAATGCTTTCTGCAGGATAGGGGATGCCTGTCCTTTAGCAGATTCCTTTACATATATATTTTCATCATTCTGTAAAAGTGAGTTGATGTATTCACATAAGTCATCTGTCTTTTCATAAAGAAGTGAAATATAATCAGAATAGAGTGACAGAAAATCCTTTTCGTTATTTTCGTCAGCTTCAAGTAATTTTAAAAATGAAACAATACACTTATCATTTATAACATTTTTAAACAATGCAACCGCTTTTGCAGATAAAACTAAATGGTTAAAATTCTTCATAAATTAACTTCCTTAAACTTTTTTAAAAATTTACAATTTTAGTCTTGACATATTGACTTGACTTGTATATAATATTAAACTGCTATTAAAATGGAATTATATACGCTGGTGCATTTTTCGTAAAAAGAATTTTACCACAAATACTCACGAAAATCAAGGCGTAAAATCAACTTTAATTTAGTAATCTCCACGCTTTATATACTATGTATATAGTAATAAGGCTTAGGAATAAAAAAACGAACGGAGAGTGATAAGCCCTATGGTAAATGTCAAAGAAGTAAAACTTGGCAGAAATACCCGTATGAGTTTCTCAAAAATCAATGAGGTTATGCAGATGCCTAATCTTATCGAGGTACAGAAGAATTCATACAAGTGGTTCCTTGAAACAGGACTTAAAGAGGTGTTCCGTGACATCGATGCTATTACCGATTACACAGGAAATCTCGAATTGACTTTTGTTGATTATCGTATGGACGATAAGCCAAAGTACACTGTCAAGGAATGTAAAGAGAGAGATGCTACTTATGCTGCTCCTCTCAGAGTTACCGCACGTCTTTTCAATAAGGAAACAGGTGAGGTAAAAGAAAACGAAGTATATATGGGCGATTTCCCACTGATGACAGACAGTGGTACATTTGTTATTAACGGTGCAGAGCGTGTTATTATTTCACAGCTTGTCCGTTCACCAAGTGTATATTACGGAATGACTCATGATAAGACAGGTAAGGAGCTTTACACAACAACTGTAATCCCTAACCGTGGTGCTTGGCTTGAGTACGAAACTGACCAGAACGACCTCTTCTATGTAAGAATCGATAAAAACAGAAAGATTTATATCACAACATTTATCCGTGCATTGGGTCTTAGTTCAAACGACGAAATCCGTGAATTTTTCGGTTACGACGACAGAATTGAGGCTACATTGGAAAAGGATACAACTGTTAATACTGAACAGGCTCTTATCGAAGTTTACAAAAAGCTTCGTCCGGGTGAACCACCTGCACTTGAAACTGCTCAGGCTCATCTTAACGGTCTTTTCTTTGATGCTCACAGATACGATTTATCAAGAGTAGGTCGATATAAGTATAATAAAAAGCTTGGTATTGCTTCACGTATTGCTGATAAGACAGTTAAAGAAGCTGTTGTAAGTAATCTTACAGGCGAAATTATGGCAGAACCGGGCGATACAATCAGTGAAGAACTTGCTTACAGAATTGAGCAGGAGGGTGTTGACACAGTAATCCTTGATGTTGACGGTAAGGAAGTAAAGGTATTCTCAAACGGTATGGTTGATGCTCTTGAGTATGTACCTATGTTTACTGAAGAAGAACTTGAAGAAATCGCTATTAACGAAAAAGTTAAGTTCACGGTTCTTATGGAAGTTCTCGACAAATGTGGTGACGATAAGGAAGCTCTTAAAGAAGAAATGTCTCTTCGTGCTGATGACCTTATTCCAAAGCACATTACTGTTGAAGATATTTTTGCAACAATCAATTATCTTAACGGCCTCGCTTCAGGTATCGGCGTTACTGATGATATTGACCACCTCGGAAATCGTCGTATCCGTTCAGTTGGTGAACTTCTTCAGAATCAGTTTAGAATCGGTTTTGCAAGAATGGAAAGAGTTGTAAAAGAGCGAATGACTCTTCAAGGACAGGAACCTGATAAAGTAACTCCTGTTGCTCTCATCAACATCCGTCCTGTTATGGCTGCAATTAAGGAATTCTTCGGTTCATCTCCACTTTCTCAGTTTATGGACCAGACAAACCCACTTGCAGAACTTACACATAAGAGAAGACTTTCAGCACTCGGTCCCGGCGGTCTTTCTCGTGACCGTGCAGGTTTCGAAGTTCGAGACGTTCACTATTCTCACTATGGTAGAATGTGTCCTATTGAAACTCCTGAAGGTCCTAACATCGGTCTTATCTCATACCTTGCAACTTTCTCAAGAATTAATAAGTACGGCTTTATCGAAGCTCCATTCAGAAGAATCGATAAGGAAACAGGTACAGTTCTTTCTGAAGTTGAATATATGACAGCAGACGTTGAAGATAACTACATTGTTGCTCAGGCTAATGAGCCTCTCGACGAAAACGGTAAATTTATCAATGCAAAGCTTACAGCTCGTCACAGAGATAACTTCCTTGAAGTGGCTACTACAGAAGCTGACTATATGGACGTTTCTCCAAAGATGGTTGTTTCAGTTGCTACTGCAATGATTCCATTCC
>CALCTT010000007.1 GCA_937906895.1 uncultured Clostridia bacterium
CAATCTGTACCTGCTGCCTTGAAAGCCTCAACACCTGTCTGCACATTTTCAATTGTTGGGTTTGGTTTGATATTTGAATAGATTTCGTATGCGATTTCTGCATTATCAAGAATATCTGTTACCTTTTTAGTAACACCAAACTTAATAAGGTCAGGGTCGGAGCAAACGAAAGCCTTTTTAAAGCCTCTTGCTTTGATTTCGTCAGCAATAGCAGCAATAGCGCCTTTGCCGTGATAAGATGTTTCGTTAAGTACAAAACGATTTGCCATAATAATTTTACCTCCATTAGTCAGAAAAGTCTGACAAAAATTTAACAATGCTATTATACAATAAATCCCCCGATTTTTCAAGTGAAAGATGGGGGATTTTGTTAGTTAGATATATTTTTTTATTTCGTCAGGTGTGAAAACACCTTTTTCGGTGATGAATGCTGTTATGAGTGAATGGTCGGTAACATCAAATGCCGGATTAAGAGTTTTTGCATTCTCCGGAATCATTCGTTTCTCGTACCACATCTCCCCTATTTCGTCACCATTTCGCATTTCAATTACTATATCGTCACCTGTTTTAATACTCTTATCAAATGTTGAAAAAGGCATACAGACATAGAATGGAATATTATAGTGCTTTGCAAGAATTGCCACACCACTTGTACCGATTTTGTTTGCAGTATCACCATTGAGTGCAACTCGGTCACAACCCACTAAAACAGCATCAACAAGTCCGTTTTTCATAACAAATGATGCCATATTGTCACAGATTACAGTCGTATCCACACCTGCGTCGCAAAGTTCAAAGGCAGTAAGTCTTGCACCTTGCAGAAGTGGTCGTGTTTCGTCGGCAAAAACCTTTAAATTATGTCCGTTTTCCTTTGCAACATAAACAGGTGCTAATGCTGTACCATATTTAACGGTTGCGATTCTGCCTGCGTTACAATGAGTTAAAACTGAATTACAATTTTCAAGAATTTCTGCACCAAATTCACCGATTTTTCGACAAATTGCGATATCATCGTCAATCATTTTAAGTGCCTGATTTGTGAGATTTGCCCTGAAATCTTCTGCATTAGACTTTTCTGCAACTTTAAGCATTTCTTCCGTTGCCCATTTAAGATTAACTGCAGTCGGTCGGCATAAAATGAGTTTTTCACAATAATCTTTCAACTCTGCAAAAAGTTTTTCATGCGTATCGGCTTTGCTCTTATTCATAAGAACAGCCAATGAAATTGCAGTGAAAACACCGATTTGCGGTGCACCACGGACTTTAAGAAACTTAATTGCATCAAAAATCTCGTTATAATCGTCGGTGAAAACCTCTTTATATTCAGTTGGCAAAAGTGTCTGGTCAATGAAAACTGCTTTATTATTAACAGTATCAAAGCCGACAGTTGAACCATTTAAAAACATTAAAATTCACCTACAATTTCGGTTATAAGTTTCTGCATTTCCTCACTCTTTTGTCTGCCTATTGTAAGAACTTCCTCTTCAGTAAGTCTTTCACCTGAGAGTCCTGCTGCCTTATTTGAAACAAGTGAGAAACCAAGGACATCTATACCACAATGATTTGCTGCGATTACTTCCTGAACAGTTGACATACCAACTGTATCGGCACCAAGCACTCTGAATGCACGGATTTCCGCAGGGGTTTCGTAAGATGGTCCTGTACAACCGATATACACACCCTCACGAAGCTTCATATTGAGCTTTTCAGCACAATTAAATGCGATTTCACGAAGACCGGGGGCATAAGCAAAGCTCATATCAGGGAAACGACAACCAAAATTGTCATCATTTTTGCCAATAAGGCAGTTTTTGCCTGTGAAATTGATATGGTCAGTGATAACCATAATATCACCAACATCAAAACTTTCGTTGATACCACCTGCAGCATTTGTGACGATAAGCTTTTTAACACCCATCATTTTCATTACACGGATTGGCATTACAACATTCTCAACTGGATAACCCTCGTAAAGGTGAATTCTGCCCTGCATACACATAACCTTTTTTCCATTGAGTGTACCAAAAACAAATCTGCCTACATGGCCAGGTGCTGTTGAAACAGGAAAGTTTGGAATATCTGCATAATCAACAAACTGTGGGCTTTCAATTTTCTCACCCAGAGTACCAAGTCCACTACCTAAAATGATACCGATTTCAAATTCACCTGTAATTTTTGATTTTACATATTCAACTGCTTTTTCAACCATTTGATTTTACCTCGTTTACAACCTCTCGTACAAGTCTGCTTACTTCGTATCCCATTCTCTCAACATCGATAGTTGTGAATTCACCATTTTTATAAAGAACTTCACCATCAACCATAGTAAGGACTACATTACTCTTGTTTGCAGAATATACTATATTATTAAGTATATCAAAATCAGGATACATATTTGGTGTTGTCATATCAATTACAATAAGGTCAGCCTTGTTACCAACCTTGATTTCACCACAGTCAAGTCTGCCCTGTGCTTTATAGCCATTGACGGTTGCCATTCTGTAAACATCCTGAGGAGTGACAATATCAGCCTGATTATTAACACCCTTTGGCAAGAGTGCTGCCAGGTACATTTCACGCATAATGTCAAGTCCGTTATTACTTGCTGCAGAGTCAGTACCGATACCCACATTAACACCTTTCTGAAGCATCTTGTAAGTATTGCAGAAGCCACTGCCAAGTTTCATATTACTTGCCGGACAATGAGCAACCGTTGCACCCATTTCCTTAAAAATATCCATATCTTCGTCTTCAACCCACACACAATGTGCAAGGACAGTAGGACTGTTGAACACTTTTGCATCATAGAAAAGACGAGCAGGAGTTTTGCCGTATTTCGCTTTGCAATTTTCGTGCTCAGCCTTTGTTTCGGAGAGATGAATATGATTTATATAGTCTTTACCATTTGTGAATTCACCAAACTGCTCTATAATTGAAAGTCGGTTTGTATATTCAGCATGAAGACTCATATCAATTTTGATTTTGCCATTCTGTGTATTATGATACTTTTCTGCAAGGTAAATACCCTCTTGAAATCTGTCGTTTTGAGTAATATCTTCATCAACAAAGCTAACTACTGAACGACCGAAATTAGTCTTTGCCTTACTGTCAATTACAGCTTTCATTACACCGTCACCGAAGAAATACATATCTGTAAAAGATGTTGTACCACTTGAAAGCATTTCTGCTATTGAAAGCATTGTACCAAAATATGCTCTGTCACAGTTAAGACGGTCTTCAAAAGGGAAAACCTTTTCGTTGAGCCATCTGTCGAGTGGCAGATTTTCTGCATAGCCACGAAGAAGAGTCATTGGTGAATGGGTATGAAGATTTACAAAGCCTGATGAAAGCACTTTGCCTTTTCCGTCATATTCTTCACCATAGTTTTCCTGTGGTTTTTCAGTACCGATATAGTCGATTTTATCGCCCTTGACACCCACATACATATTATTCTGGATTTCAAGATTTGGGTTGATAATGGAAATGTTTTTAAAAAGCATAATTTTTCTCCAAAAAAGGCAGAGTTTCCCCTGCCTTTATTTTTTATTCAATAACAATTGTTTCGATTACAACGTCTTCTTTTGGCTTGTTGTTAAAATAGTCAGCAGGAACTTTTGCGATTGCGTCAACAACGTCCATCCCCTCAAATACCTGACCGAAAACTGTATGACGGAAATCAAGCCAAGGTGTTCCACCCATTTCCTCATATGCTTCGATACATTCTGTTGGGAAAACTCTTTCGTCAGCCATTCTCATCTGCTCGATTAAATCTTCAGGAACTTCCTTTGCCTGAACAATAAAGAACTGGCTACCATTTGTGTTAGGACCTGCATTTGCCATTGAAAGAGCACCACGAAGGTTATGAAGTTCGCCTGTGAATTCATCCTCGAATGAATGTCCCCAGATACTCTGTCCACCTGTACCGGTACCGTTGGGGTCACCACCCTGAATCATAAAGTCATTGATTACACGGTGGAAGATAAGTCCGTCATAGTAACCATTTTTTGCGTGAGTTGTAAAGTTCTCAACTGCTTTCGGTGCGAATTCAGGGAAAAGCTTGATTTTGATTTCTCCCATATTTGTTTTGATTGTTGCAATTGTATCACCTGCAACAGGTGCATTTAATTGATGAAACATAATTTTTACTCCTTTTTTAAATGCAAAATGCAAAGCGCAAAGTGCAAAATAGATGTTGTATTACCGAGTATTTTCGGCGGACTATTACGGAAAAATAGCCACAGAGAACTATTCTACTGATTTTAATGATTCAATCATATCAATCTTCTGAAGCTTCTTTCTCATTGCTTCATTGATGATTACTGTGAAAAGAATTGTGAGAAGTGTTGCAAGAACTATACTTGAGAAGTTGAGTTCTCTGCCGAACATATACATATCTGTTTCAACGGTTATCATAACAATTCTGTGAAGTATAACACCCATTATAGTACCAACTATTATTCCCAAAGCAGTAAGAATAATATTCTCACGGTAAACATAGCTTGCCATTTCACTATTGGTGAAACCTAAAACTTTGAATGTTGCAAGTTCACGTCGTCTTTCGCTGATATTGATATTATTAAGGTTATAGAGAACAACGAATGCAAGAAGTGCCGCTGAACCAATCATGAGGAAAATGATAAAATAAAGGTTCCTGATAACTTCGTTGATATCTTCAAGCTCTTCCTTGTTTGTGATAACTGAGTTAACACCCTTGAATGTTGAGAATGTTGATTTAAGCTCATCCATGTCAACGCCCCTTACTGTTCTGAGCATAAACATATTCATATCAACAACTGAGCCATAAAGAGATTCATACATAGCAGGTGTCATATAGATATAATTGAAAATATAGTTTTCAGTAATACCTAAAACTTTAACTTCCTTTGGTGTAACCCTTGAGTCGTCAAGCTTGATATAAATATAATCATTCTCCTTAACACCAAGTAAATCTGCATACTTTTCTGTAATGATAACGCCATCGGTGAGAAGGTTAATCTGCTCCTTATCCCCTGTTCTTTCTCTGAGATTCACATACTCAGGGAATTTCTCCACATCTGTAGGAACAACAAGATATGCCTTGATTTCGTCTTCAATATCTGCCTCCTGTACACCTGATGCAGAAACAATATTTCTGTGTGCCAAAAGGATACCTTCAAGCATCTGACTATCGGACATCTGGCTAAGAAGTGTTCTTCTTTCAGCCTTTGTAATTGTTGGGTCAACGCTGACAACAGCATTATAGTTAAACACTTCACCATACTGATTGTCTGCAACTGCTGAAACGGAGTCACGGATACCCAAGCCAACAAGGAGAAGCGCCATACATCCGCCAACACCGAAAAGTGTCATAAAGAAACGCTTTTTATATCTGAAAAGGTTTCTGACTGCTGCTTTCTGTCCAAAATTAAGTCTTTGCCAAATACCGGGGAAGTTTTCAACAAATGTGCGCTTACCTGCCTTTGGTGCTTCAGGTCGCATAAGGGATGCAGGTTCACTACGAAGTGAACGATAACAAGCAAAGAATGTTGCAAGAGTTGTGAATACAATTGCTGTCACACCTGCAAGGAAAGCATACCAGAAATTGAATTTAACAACATTTGGTCCTAAATTATAGTAAACTGCACGATATGTACCGATAATCATTGGTGGGATTGAAAGCTCACCGACAATAGTACCTAACACACTACCTGCCACAGTTGCTGCTGCAGCATAGAGAATATATTTGGCAATAATTGAAACTTTATCATAACCGAGAGCCTTTAAAGTACCAATCTGAATTCTTTCCTCTTCAACCATTCTTGTCATTGTTGTAAGGCTGACTAAAGCTGCAACAAAGAAGAAAATCAATGGGAAAACGGCACCAATTGCAGCAATACTGTCGGACTCACTAACGTAGCTTGCGTGGGATTCAATACCATTTCTGTCAAGGACATACCACATAGGAACTTCGATATTTGAAACCTTGTTTCTCATCTCGTTAATCTGGTCTTCAGCCTTTTCAAGCTCGCCAAAAACCTGTTCACGATATGTGTTGTACTCTGCTTCACTTTGTTTTAAGAGTGTATCTGCACTGATGATTTCCTGCTCAGCATTTTCAAGTTCACCCTTGTTTGCAAGAGCCTGTCGGAGCTGACCAACAGTAACCTTTGCCTGTATCAAGTCTCTTTCGCCCTGTTCGATTTGTAACTCCTGAGAAGCAATCTCTTTTTCAGCTGTCTTAACGGCTAAATCAATCAAAGCCAATGTCTTTTTCGCCTTGTCAATATCTGAAGAACTTGCATTAGGGTCCTGTTCCAATAATTTGAGCTCTGCCTGAGCTTCCTCAAGGCTTACTTTTGCTTCTTCCAAAGTCTTTTTTGCAGTCTGAACCTGAACCTTCGCATTTGCAATTTTTGCTTCTGCATCTGCAACTTCTTTTTCGGCAATTGGAAGATATTGCTCGGCATTTGCTAAAAGGTTTTTATTCTCCTGAATTTCTGCATAACTGGTTTCGATAAGTGCTTTCTGTGCGTTAAGCTTATCAAGAGCATTTTTAAGATTATCTTCTGCATTGAGTTTTTCGGTTGAGAATTGTCTTTCAGCCTTATCAAGTTCATCATTTGCAGTTGAACGGACTTCTGTATAACGGATATCACACTGTTTGCCTGAAATCTCTTCAATCTTTTCGATTACACCATTTACAATTTCTTTATAATCTTTACCAAAACTGTTAAGTCCTTTTGCATCTGCAACAGTGATATAAGCTGATGTATAAGCCTCTGAAACGAAAGACTGTTTAGGAATAACCACATATGCGTCAGCCATACCGTCACCGATACTACTTGTACCCACTTTACCGTTAAGATAATAGGAAGATGAGCAAACACCTACAATTTTATAGGATTCAGTTGCAAGGCTTTTCTTGATATCCTCACCATTACCTGATGAAAGCTGTAAAACGTCACCAACTTTGAGTCCTGATTCATCTAAGAATTCACGGCTTACAAGGCACTGATTATAAACTTCGGGATATTCACCCTCAATCAATGTTACGTCGTTAATTGTGTCCGACATTGAAACTGCTCTTGTTACAATTTCCTTTGAATTTACAAAACATAGAAAGTCCGTTGTGAATGAACCTTCAATCTCGTGAACTCCCTCCACCTGCTTTATAGCTTCAATATCACTTTCAGTAAGTCCGAGAGTACCCACAACACGGATATCCATAAGGTTTTCCTTATCGTAAGAAGCATCGGCAGTCAGATACATTGCAGGAAGTGATGAACGCACACCTGAATAGAATGCCACACCAAGAGCAACTATGAGCATAATCGAAATAAAACGACTTTTGCTTTTTTTAATTTCTCGTTGGAAATCTTTTATAAGTGATTTTGTCATTTTTGCTACTGTCCTTTACCATTCAATCTGTTCAACAGGAACCGGTGTCTTGTTGAGAAGAATCTTATCAATTTTACCGTCGTTTACCTTGACAATTTTATCAGCCATAGGCATAAGTGCTGAGTTATGTGTAATAACGATTACTGTCATTCCCTTTTCACGGCACATATCCTGTAAAAGTTTAAGAATCGATTTACCTGTAACATAGTCAAGAGCACCTGTAGGCTCGTCACAGAGTAAAAGCTTCGGATTTTTAGCAAGAGCACGTGCTATTGCAACACGCTGCTGCTCACCACCTGAAAGCTGTGATGGGAAACTGTCTTTTCTGTTTGCAAGACCGACCTCACCAAGAATTGTTTCAGCATCAACAGGGTTTTTGCAAAGCTGAGTTGCCAGTTCAACATTTTCATAAGCTGTGAGATTCTGCACAAGGTTATAAAACTGGAAAACAAATCCAACATCATCACGGCGATATTGTGTAAGTGATTTTTCGTCGTGCTGAGCAATATCAACACCGTCAACATTAATCACACCCGATGTAGGTTTATCCATTCCACCCAAAATGTTGAGAATAGTTGTTTTACCTGCACCTGATGGTCCTACGATTATTACAAATTCTCCCTTTTCAATCGGGAAACTTATTTTATCAACTGCATTTATCTGGATTTCACCCATCTGATAGGTTTTAACCACGTTTTTAAGTTCAATAAATGACATAAACTTCTCTCCTTAATGTACACTAATTACACACGGAAGAATTATAACATATTATTTAAAATAATGCTATATATATTTTACAATATTAAGGTGAATTTTTTGTTAATTTTTTTGCTGAAAAATAATAGACAAATGTTGATTATTCAACAAAACAGTGTTATAATGATAATAATCAATAGAATCAGGAGATGATTTTATGTCTATAAACGAAAACGATAGCCGTGTAAGACGTACAAAAAAGCTTATTCGCCAGGGTCTTGTTGAATTGGCAAAGACCAAGGGTATCAGCAAAATCACAGTTAAAGAGCTTACCGACTGTATTGAAATTAACAGAGGTACTTTCTACCTGCACTATAAAGATGTTTATGACCTTGTTGAATCAGTTGAAAATGAGCTTTACAGCGAATTCAATGCTCAGATATCTGCTCTCGATGGTCAGCAACTTTTGAAACATCCGATTGATGTCTGCGAGGCTTTCTGTGCTCATTTCCATCAGCATATGGATATTTATTCCACACTTTTAGGTGAGCATGGTGATGCTCAGTTTGCATACAAAATCGGTGAACTCTTAAACGAAAAAGTTTATGAACTTTTCAAGAGTATTTTCCCAAATATGGACGAGACAAAATTTGATTTTGCCTACACTTACGGAAAATTCGGTCTTGTTGGTCTTACAAGCTGCTGGTTTACAAAACATCCTGACTACACACCTCGTCAGGTGGCTGAAATGTGGTTTAATATCACTATTTTAGGCTTATGGGGTATTCTCAGTGATGAGGGTAAAGAGGTTCTTAAAAATGCACACAATTCTGATTAAACTTTTTATCCGCGACAGTGAAAACACGGGAGATTTAAAGGTAAGAGAAGCTTACGGTACTCTTGGCAGTATTGCCGGAATTGTTGTAAACCTTATTCTTGCAGTTGCAAAGTATTTTGCAGGTATAATCTCGGGCAGTATTTCTGTTACTGCTGATGCAATCAACAATCTTTCCGATGCAGGCTCATCAATTATTTCCCTTATCGGTGTTAAACTTTCTGCAAAACCTGCCGACAAGGACCATCCTTACGGTCATGGAAGAGTCGAATACATTACTGCTCTTGCTGTTTCATTTTTTGTTTTACTTATGGGTGTTGAACTTTTTAAAAGTTCCGTGGAAAAGATTACAAATCCTGTACCCGTTAAATTCAGCTGGGTTTCTCTAATAATCCTTGTTCTCAGTATTTTAGCAAAACTCTGGTTGGGATTTTTCAACAAAAAGCTTGGTACAAAAATCGACTCTGCACCAATGATTGCAGTTATGAAGGACAGTTTCAGCGACTGTCTTGCAACAGGTGTTGCTCTTATTGCAATTATCGTTTCAGCCTTTTCCGAAATAGCTGTTGACGGATACCTAGGTATTATTGTTGCAGGTTTTATTTTCCTTGCAGGGTTCAATATTTTAAGAGAAACTATGGCAGATTTGCTTGGCAAACCTGCTGACCGTGAATTCACAGAGCAGGTTGAAGAGAAAATTCTTTCATACGACAAAATCGTTGGTGTTCACGACTTGATTATCCACGACTACGGTCCCGGTCGAAAATTTGCTTCTGCTCATGCTGAGGTTTCATCAAGGGACGATATTATGGATATTCACGACATTATCGACCTTGCAGAACGTGACATTCTCAATGAGTTTGGTCTGATTATTTCCATCCACACCGACCCTATCGTTACGAATGATGAAAGAATAAATCAGTTAAAAGACATGACAATAAAAGTTGTTAAAGAGATTTCAGAAGAGATGTCAATTCACGATTTCAGGGTTGTTGACGGTCCTACACACACAAATCTGATTTTTGACCTTATTGCTCCCCACAAATTCCATTTAAGTAACAGTGAAATTATACATACTGTGGAGGACAAATTGAGCAAAATAGACGAAAGATATTTTGTTGTAATAACAGTTGAACACTCTTTTAACTAAAAATAAAATTTTTGTCGATTTGCTCTTGAAAAAGATATTAAATATAAGTAGAATATATATTGCAATTATTCAACAACATTGTTTATAAAATACGGAGGTTAAATTATGGCAGACAGAGAAATTACCACAATACCAAACGGGCCTCTCGGTATTATCGCTTTACCGGGATGCGAAGAAATGGCTGAAAAGATTGACCGTTATCTTGTAAAATGGCGTAAACAGCAGGATTCAGAACATAAGTCAACAATCGCTTTTTCAGGTTATGAAAGAGATACTTATATTCTTAATGCTACATTCCCTCGTTTTGGTACAGGTGAAGGTAAATGTTCTCTTCACGAATCAGTTCGCGGATACGACATTTATATTCTTATTGATGCATTTAACCACGGTGTAACATATAAAATGTACGGTCAGACAGTTCCAATGAGTCCTGATGACCACTATGCAAACTTGAAGCGTGCAATTTCAGCTATTGGTGGTAAGGCAAAGACAATTACTGTTATTATGCCAATGCTCTATGAAGGAAGACAGCACAAGCGTTCTTCAAGAGAATCTCTTGATTGTGCAGTTATGCTTCAGGAACTCTGCCTTGATATGGGTGTTGACAACATTATCACTTTCGACGCTCACGATGCTCGTGTTCAGAACGCAATTCCTCTTAATGGTTTCGAAAGCATTTCTCCTGCTTACCAGATGATTAAAGCACTTGTAAACAATGTTGATAACCTTAAACTTGACAAGGAACACACAATGATTATCTCACCTGACGAGGGTGCTATGAGCCGTTGTATGTTATATTCAAATTACTTAGGTCTTGACCTCGGTATGTTCTACAAACGTCGTGACTATTCAAGAATTATTGACGGCAGAAACCCAATTATCGAACACCAGTTCCTCGGTTCAAATATCGAAGGTAAGGATGTTATGATTATTGACGATATGATTTCATCAGGCGAATCAATGCTTGATGTTTCAAGAAAGCTTAAAGAACTCGGTGCAAACAGAGTATTTATCTTCTCTGCATTCGGTCTTTTCAATGCAGGTCTTGATTCTTTCGACCAGGCTTACCGTGACGGCCTTTTCGACAAGGTATTCACAACAAACCTTGTTTACCGTATGCCTGAACTCAAAAAACGTGAATGGTACTGCGAAGTTGAACTTTCAAAATACCTTTCATACATTATTGATACACTTAACCACGATAAGTCAGTCAGCAAGCTCCTTAACCCGGCTGACAAAATCGAGGTTCTTCTCAAAAAATCAGGAATTAAGTAACAAAAATGCACCCTACGGGGTGCTTTTTTAAGTGCAAAGCGCAAAGTGCAAAGCGCAGAATAGTTTTTGATTTCCCTATTGAAAAACATTGTGAAAATATAGTATAATACTAAGGATAAAATATTGTTATACTTTATGGAGGTTTTTATGAGAAACATTAAAGTTATCAACAGTGATTGGCTTTTTACAAAAAATGCTAAATCTGCACCTGCCACTCTCCCAACTGACTGGGAAGCACTTAATCTTCCTTTTAC
The DNA here is from genome assembly GCA_937906895.1 of uncultured Clostridia bacterium. Lineage (GTDB taxonomy): Bacteria > Bacillota > Clostridia > Oscillospirales > Acutalibacteraceae > Fimenecus. Next base: position 11,588 of record CALCTT010000007.1, read on the forward strand.
CTGGAATGGCAAGGACGGTCAGGACGGTGGCAGTGACTACTACCGTGGCACTTGCTATTTTGCAAAAGAAATCAAAGCCGGCGATATGCCTGAAGGTGAAGTGAAATATCTTCAGTTTGATGGTGTAAACTCATCTTGTGTAGTTTTCTGGAACGGCAAAGAAATCACAAAGCACGACGGTGGTTATTCAACTTTCCGTGCTGAAATCAAAGATGTAAAAGACACAAACCTGCTTGTTGTTGCAGTTGATAACTCAGCTAATGACAGAGTATATCCACAGAATGCAGACTTTACATTCTACGGTGGTATTTATCGTGATGTAAGCCTTATCGGTGTTAACAAAATTCATTTTGACCTTGATTATTACGGCTCACCTGCTATTATGGTTACACCAAAAATCAAGGGTGCAGATGCTGAAATCGAAATTGAAACATTCTTTAAGAATGATGACTGCAAGGTTCGTTATGAAATTATCGCTGACGGTGAGGTAATCGCTTCTAAGGAAGACGATGACGACACAGAAATTGAAATCAAGAATGTTCATCTTTGGGATGGTCTTGCTGACCCATATCTTTATACAGCAAAGGCAACTTTAATTTATAAAGGTGAAGAAGTTGATGAAATTTCAACTCGTTTCGGTTGCCGTACATTTGAGATTAACCCTGAAAAAGGCTTTATCCTTAACGGTCGTGAATATCCGCTTCGTGGTGTTTCACGTCATCAGGACAGACCTGATGTAGGTAACGCTCTTACTCCTGAAATGCACAAAGAAGACCTTGAGCTTATCCTTGAAATGGGTGCTAACACAATCCGTCTTGCTCACTATCAACATTCACAGGTTTTCTATGACCTTTGTGACGAAGCAGGTCTTGTGCTCTGGGCTGAAATCCCATATATTTCAAGTCACATGCCAACAGGTTATGACAACACAATTTCACAGATGAAAGAACTTGTAGTTCAGAACTACAATCACCCATCAATCGTAGTCTGGGGACTTTCAAACGAGATTACTATTGCAGGTTCAAATCCAAATCTTATTAAGAACCATAAAGACCTTAATGATATCGTTCACGAAATGGATAAGACTCGTCTTACAACTATTGCAGCAGTTTCTATGTGTGATATTGATGACGAATATGTACACATTTCAGATGTACTTTCATACAACCATTATTTCGGTTGGTACGGTGGCAGTACAGAAATGAACGGTCCTTGGTTTGATAATTTCCACAAAAAATATCCTAACAAGCCAATCGGCATCAGCGAATATGGTTGTGAAGCACTTAACTGGCACACATCAACACCTACTCAGGGTGACTACACAGAAGAATATCAGTCATATTATCACGAGGAGCTTATTAAACAGATTGCTGACAGACCTTATCTTTGGGCAACTCACGTATGGAATATGTTCGATTTTGCTGCTGATGCTCGTGCTGAAGGTGGCGAAAACGGTATGAACCACAAGGGTCTTGTGACATTTGACAGAAAGTACAAGAAAGACTCTTTCTATGCATACAAAGCATGGCTTTCAAGTGAACCTGTGCTTCATCTTTGCTCAAAGAGATATATTGACAGAGTTGAAGATGTAACGAAGGTTACTGTTTATTCAAACCAACCTGAAGTTGAACTTTTTGCAAACGGTGTAAGCGTTGGCAAACAGACAAAAGGCAAATATCCATTCTTCTACTTTGAAGTTAAGAATATCGGAACAACTGAACTTAAAGCTGTTGCAGGTGACCTTGAGGATACCGCAACAATCAACAAGGTTGACACTCCAAACGAAAGCTACATTATGAAAGAAGAAGGTCAGGTTATCAACTGGTTTGAAATCAGCACTCCTGACGGATACCTTTCAATCAACAATACAATTGGTGACATTATGAGTACCTTCGGCGGAAAACTTGTAATGCTCAAATTCATTCTTATGCTTAAAAACTCAATGAGTGGTGGCAAGGATGAAAACGGTGAAGAGAAAAAAGGCGGCGGTGGAGTAATCGGCGGATTCAAGATGACTCCTGCAATGCTTAAGAATATTTACGGTATGGCAAAAGGCTTCACCATTAAGCGTGCTTGCTCAATGCTCGGTGGTGCATTCACAAAAGAACAGATTCTTGAAATCAACGCAAAGCTTAATAAGGTAAAAGCACCAAAGAAAAAGTAAAATAAACATATTAAACACTCGTCTGTAAAGTATTGACTACCTTTCTGACGAGTGTTTTTTTATAGAAAATATTCAATTCAAAATTAAATTACTTTAAAAAACTTTCTGCTTCTGTTAAATCTGAAAGAGTATTTATATTAAACTCTCTTTCTGCGACAAAAAACGTTGAACCGATATAACCTGACGATACTAAATAATTAAAGGAGTCACACAAATCGAAAAGTTTTTCCGGTGCTGTATCATAAGTTTCCTTTATAGCCTTTACTGTTTTATCATTGAAAATACTGAAGCCCGTACCCTTTATATTATCTGTAACAACTTGTGGCTTTTCCGTACATTTTATAAGTAATGAGTCACTATCTGTTTCCACAGAAAAGTTGTTTTTTATTTTTTGGGGATTTTCTTCAAGCGTTACACCGCAATAAAAATCTGCTTTTTCTGCTTCAATCAATCCTTTAATTGATTCACTTTTTAAATCTACAAAGATTTCATCGGACAATTGTAATACAACAGTTTCATAACAGGTCATAGCATTCAATGCGTGTAAAAATGCATTCATCAAGCCTTTTTGCTCCTGCTGGCAAACGTAATGAAGCTCAATATTGCCATATTGGTTGCCCAAAGCATTTTTTATCAATGCTCCCTCTTTGCCAACAACAATATAGGCTTCGGGAACACCCAACCGGACTAAATTATCGAGAGCATAGGTTATTAAACTTTTTTCATTTATTTTTATTAACGGCTTACAACAATCTTCATTTTTGCTGTTTTTCAGGCGTTTACCATCACCTGCTGCCAATATTACTCCAACCATTCAGAACCTCTTCTTTATAAGTGCTTATTTCTTGTAATACTTTTGTGACAATTTTGTAACTTACAATTTGCAATAAGTTATGATACAATTTTAATGCAATCTGTTGATTAATATACAGATTTTCTATTTAATAATTAATTCTTCTTTCCTCGATAATTATTGGTTTTTCTCCATTGTTTCGAGGAATTGAAATAAGATGCTCTGCACAGAATGATACCATCAGGGAAATCAATCCCATAAAAATGAAAATTAATCTTAACATAATGCTATCAAGTGCAGCATTAAGCGACAAATTAAACGCATCAGGTATGCAGAATATTAAAAGTTCTAAAATGCTTAAAATCATTGCAATTATTGATACGAAAATTACTCTTCTCGGTAAAATCTTTGAAGCATTTACGATACCGCAAACGGCAAAATCATAATATTTTGAAAGCGTAAATTTACTTTTACCCTTCTTTCGTTTTTCCTGAACGTAATAAACGTATTCATAAGATGAACCGTATTCGTAAATTAAGCCACGAAGAAAAGGCTCGTTTGTGTTGATTCTTTTAAGAATATCAATAAAACTTTTGTCAAAAAGTTCAAATTCAGTAGCATGAGGAACCATTTTAACTCCGAAAACCTTGTTGATTACCCAATAGAAAACAGTTCTGATGAAATAAACAAATTTATTCTCTCTGCTCTGGTTTTTAACACCAAAAACAATCTGAGCACCTGTTTCCCATTTTTCAACAAGTCTTGGAATCTCTTCAGGCGGGTTTTGCAAATCAGCGTGTAAAATTACAGCACAATCGCCCTTTGCCTGTTGGAAACAATAGAAAGTGCCTTTAGCATAACCAAAGTTTTTTGAGTAAAAAACTGCTTTTATATGCTCATCCCTATTGCAAAGCTCTTCTATTTTTTCCTTTGACCCATCTGTTGAACCATCGTCAAAAAACACGATTTCATAATCGTATTTTGTGAGAGTCTGCATTAACTTTGTTGTTCGTTCATACAACTCATCAAGAGTTTCAACCTCGTTGTAATTAGGAACAACAATTGAAATTAGTTTTTTACTCATTTTATGTACCTCAAATCCTTACTTAATCGTATGTTTTATCTAAATCATACTTTTTAATAATTTTAGGATATGCATGTGAATACCAGAAAATATAAAGGAATTCATATAATGCCTTAAAACCATCAATAAAGAAGCTGACAGGACCTTTAAGTGAAATTGAATGAAGACCATTAAGAATTGTTTCTTTTGCAAATTCAAATGCTCCGTGTTCCTGCAAAGCCCCCTTGTTGGAGAAACTTTTCCACAAGTACCAGCTTCTTATAACACGCAAATCCACGCTTGGAACAGCTGAAAGATTAACGCCCAGAGACTCGGTCGCCACAACCTTGCTCATATCCTTAAGCTTTCTTGGTGCCTTGTAAGTTCCATCCGCCACTACCTGGTTATAAAGTTCGGTTCCGGGAATTGGTGTAAAATGGAATACGGGAGTCAAGTTTGCCTTAATGGTATTCAGCAAACGGACGGTATCTTTTAGCTGTTTTTTAGTTTCGTTCGGAAAACCTATAATGAATGAAGCTATTGTTGTAATACCAATCCTGTTCAGCACCTCGAATGTAGGTGCTATTTTTGAATAGTCAATGTTTTTATGTATTATATCCTGCATTTCCTTGGAGCCTGTTTCTATTCCAAAGAAAATCCATCGGCAACCCGCATCGTATAGCATCTGATAATCGGCTTCATCAAACATTCCTATACGTAGCTCAACGCCCCATTGGAATTTCAGACCACTTTCGTGTACCTTTTGGCAGAAATCAATTAAATCATCTCTTTTTACAACCCAAAGCTCGTCCGAGAAGAAGAAGCCGTCCGCACCGTGTTTTTCTATAAGGTATCGGATTTCGTCCATTACGTATTCATTAGGCCGCTTTCGATAAGTGCTTCTATGAAAATTCTGATTAGAACAAAAAGCACATCTGCAAGGGCAACCTTTTGCAGAATATATGTACATCATCTTTTTACATCCAAGATATGTCTGCATATATTTTGGCGGGTCAATAAGTGTGTAATCCGATACAGGCATATCACGAAGGTCGGAAAAGGCTCTGCAAGGAGTAATTACTGTTTTTCCGTTTTCCTTATAGGCTAAGCCCTTGATATTTGCGAAGGATTCACCTTTTTCGAGGGCATTCATTATTTCAAGCCACGTTTCTTCACCTTCACCGTAAGAAACATAATCAACAAGGTCAAGGGATAAAACCTCTTCCATCTGTAAAGATGGCATCTGTCCGCCCCATACAACGGGGATTCCCTTTGCTCTTGCCGCTTTTGAAACCTTGGCGGCATCCATTAGCCCTCGTGACGACATAAGGGATACACCCACAATGTCAGGCTTGAACGAATCTAATAACTTATTGATACTTACTTTGTTTACACAACGGTCTTCAAGTTTAACTTCGTGGCCGTTTTGTTTTACATAAGTGGCTATTGAGAGCAATCCTAACGGATTCGAAAGGGCTCGCGTATAATAGCCAACAGAAGGATTGATAAATAAAACTCTCATATCTCACCTCAAAAAAGATTTTTCTTTAAAAGCTTAATTGCGTGGTGTGCATAATTCTTAAACTGCGTAAAAGAGGTTATACACTTTTTCAACGTTTTTAAAATATATATCGGTCGCAGATGAAAACGAAGTTGCATCTGCTTTTTGATTTTTATAACTTCTTCAAGGCTCACGGTACTTGTACCGATAGTATTAGGAGCATAATAGTCATTACCCCATGCCAAATCACTCAAAGTATTATAATCAAGACAGTACTGATAAAGTTCAGTACCATAATAAGGCATTGCGATATGTATTTCGATAAAGTCAGGATTTAACTTATGAATAAGCTTTTCCGTCTGCTTAATATCCTCTTTTGTTTCCCAAGGAAAACCTACCATAAAAAAGCCGAACAAAGGAATTCCGGCCTTTTTTATAAGTTCTGCTGCACGAATACTATCCTCAATAGTTGCTCCTTTTTTTATAAGCGTCATAGTTTTCTCGGAGCCTGTTTCAAAGCCCACAGCAACCATAAAGCAACCTGCCTCTTTCATTTTCTGTAACAATTCAAAGGATAACGGCTTTGTTCTTGAATTTGCTGTAAATTCGATTTTGCCATTAAGAGGAGAACTGATAATTTTATCACAGAGTGCAGATGCCCATTCATTATCAATGGTAAAGGTATCTGCTTTAAAGAAGAAGTTTCTGATATTAAATTTGTAGTAACATTCTTCTATTTCTGCAAAGACATTTTCCACACTTCTTAAACGGACATTTTTACCTGAAATAATTGGAGTAAGGCAATAAATACATTGTGACGGACAACCTTTTGCAACGGAAATTGTTGCCATTGGTTCACCTGTATCAGGTCGAGTGTATATTTCATTATTCATCAGGTGTCTTGCAGGAAAAGGAAGTTCGTCAAGGTTTTTGTTCCAACAGTCAAATTTTGTTGAAACAAATTCACTACCATTATTATAAATAATTCCCGGAATATCGTCAGGGCTTCCCTCACCTCTTAAAAGATAATCTGTAAGAGGTCCCATTATAAACTCTATTTCACCACCGACCATACAAGCAACATTCTTAAGGTCCAGTGTTTCAAGAAGAGATTTTTTAGGATTATAGAAAATTGCTCCCTTTATAACAAAAAGGCAATCGTGAAAGGACTTTATCCAATTAATAAAATCAAGGTCCTCATAAATTGTAGCGTTTGTAATGCTTATGAAAATAAGGTCAGGTTTAAATTCTTCAATATCAGATTTTACCTGTTCTTTAGATGCAAGTTCTGTCTGATAATCCTTAAGGAAGACTGAATATCCCTTTTGGAGCAAAACAGCTGCAGCGTAACCAATATCGTTACAGGCGTGAACTGTTGCCACTGCAGAGTCCTCAATATTACATTGTGCACGGTCTTCGCTTCGTTGATATGCTTTTCCCGGAGGATAAAGCAACATTACTTTATTCATTGCACACTTCTCCAAGTTAAATTTCATTACATTATATCATAAAAAACAATCGGATATCAAGTATTTGACAATATATTATCATTAAATTTGTCAAAAAGTGTTGTTAATTTGACTTGATTTGTAATTTATGATAAAATTACTTCACGAAAATTACAGAATTTCAGAAGGTGTCAATTTTGATTAAAAAACTAAAAAACACAGATGTTTTGTTTGTTATAAGTTTATTGCTTGTACTATTAATACATCTCTTTTTCCTTTTTATTATTCCTTTTTTTCACGACGAAAGTCATTACGCGACAGTACCATTTCGCGTTTTAAATGGTGATAGTTTAATTCAGCACGAATGGCATCTTACACAGTTTGCATCTTTATTTTCCTTTTTGCCTGTGAGCATCTGGACGGCTATTAAAGGCTCCGCTGATGGAATTTTTATCTTTTTAAGATGTGTATATCTTTCAATTCATACAACAATTGCAGTTTTAATATACAGGTTTTTCAGAAAAAACGGTAAATGTGCAATTATGGCATCAATGATTTTCTATGTGCAAATTACATATAGAATTCAGGCAATAAGCTATCAGTCTGTGTTTGTTGTATCTTTGTTATTATTATCACTTTGTCTGCTTTCAATTTATCAGAAAAAATCTACTCGTACTTATATTTTTGCAGGTATTTGTTTCGGTTGCTGTTGTGTTTGTAATCCTCTTTTCTGTCTTGCATTTGTGTTATATCTTCTTGTTTGTGCCTTGTGGACAAAACGGGATGTGTTAATAATCAAAGTAATGGAATTCAAAACCTCACGCAAAACAGAAAAAGAAAAAAAACTTACTAAAAAACAAAAAAGAGAACAAAAACAACAGATGAATGATGTTTTTCCGAATATGGAAAACTATAACTGTTTTTTCACAAAAGAGGCTATTTTGCGATTCACCTGTGGGATTCTCATTGTAGCAATTATTGCAGTTATCTACTTCTTTTTAACAGGAGGAACAATAGAATCAGTTTTTGGAAATATTGAAAATCTTTTAGGTAGCAGTGAATATGACATTGCTTCCAATTCTGTCTTTTCAAAGATTGGGCAAACAATTGAATATTTCAGCAAGGCTAATCTTGGTATGCCGTGGATATTACCTTTATTGTTTATAGTAATATTGGTTGACAAAAAGAAAAAAAAAAATGCACATCGTTTCGCTTACCTGATAATTTTAGCATTATGGTCAGTTGTATTTATGGTTATTCTTGTGTTGTCAGCAGAATTCAAGATGTTTGCTGCTTCATTACCATTTTTCGTATTTTCTACTGTATGCTATCTGTTGACAGAAAGCAAAAACAAAACTCTGTTCAACTGTATGTACATACCTTGTTCAATAGCCGCTGTTTTTCACTATCTTGCAGCCGACACGCATTTAGCAGCAATTGGTGTTGTACTTGCAGTCGGTAATGTTGCAGGAGTATTCTTTGCAACGGATTTGTACAAAGAGATTCGTGCTGCTTCGGACGGCGACAACGAAACAATAGTTGATAAAGACAGCTATACTTGGTGTCGTAAAATTATTATTGCAACTTTTTGTTTGCAGATATTGTTTTATTGTGTATTTTACACGTACGGTCAGTTACCTATCAAAGGCGCTTCCAAGGTAACGACAGGTCCCTATGCAGGGCTATATATGAGTGAAGAACAGTACACAAATTACAATAATGCAATAAAGGATTTGGATTATATAAAAAACATCAGCAAGGAGGATGCTCCGGTATTAATAGCAACCTATGAAAACTGGATGTATCTGTACATTGACCGTCCTATGGCAACCTATACAACGTGGTATCGAGGTAGCCTTGATATAAATCAGCTTACTGCTTATTACAAGGAAAACCCTGAAAAACGACCCGAATATATTTATATTGAATCACCAAAATTCAATGAAACACTGATTCAAAACACAACAAATGAACTTAGTAGTATGTTTAATTTCACAAAAGAGGAATTATCCAATGGTGTTCTTTTGAAAGTAAACGGTAATACAATCTGACAAATACAATTTAATAATAAAAAAATAACCGGACGGAGAACAATACTCTGTCCGGTTTTGTGTCATTAAGTTTTACTTGTTACTTACGTGAACATCAATTTGATTATATGGAATCTGGATTCCGTTCTCGTCAAAGGCTTTTTTAACATTTTCAATTGTATCAAAGTTTACATCCCAGTAATCGGCATTTTTACACCATATACGAACTGTATATGTAAGTGCACTTTCGCTATGTGCTGAAAGGCGAACAAATGGTTCAGGATTTTTAAGAGCCATCGGATGTGCCTCAATCACCTTGCCGATAATCTCTTTTACTTTTTCAATATCGCAATCGTATGCGGTATTGAATGTAAGGTCAACACGGCGTAATTCTTCAGATGAATAATTCTCGATAACAGAATTTGTAAGTGTACCGTTAGGAATTGTAATTCTCTTGTTATCAAGAGTGAGAATTTCTGTATAAACAACTGAAATTTCACTTACAACACCTGATTCCCCTGCTGCTTCTATGTAATCTCCAACCTTAAATGGTTTGAAAAGGAGAATCATAATTCCGCCTGCAAAGTTTGAAAGCGAACCTTGTAAAGCAAGACCGATAGCAGCAGCACAGGTTGTAAGTACAGCAACGAAAGATGTTGCAGGAACACCTAAAATCATAAGTGCTGTAACGAAAAGGAGTGCGTAACATACAACACTTAAAAAGCTTACTGCAAATGAGCGAAGACTCGAGTCAACCTTATCAAGCTTTGGTGATGTTCTTATCCATTTTTTTGCCCATTTAATGGCTTTCATTCCTACAACAACAATAAGGATAACTGCGATAAGTTTAAAACCAGTTGTTGTGGCAAACTCCACAAGCTTATCCACAAGCTGGTCAGCAACTGTTTTCACATCCATACCCGCAACTTCATTTTTTATCTGTTCCAAATCCATTTATATACCTCTTATTTCTGTAATTAATCTAAACCAAAAAGTGCACGGAAGAAGTCAATAATTCTCTGCCATAATGAGTATCTTCCAACAGTCTCAATATTGAAATCTGTTTTATCCTTAATATAATCATAAGCATCTGTACCCTTGACAATTTCAAATGTTACATTGTCACAACCATTGAATGCATTTTCATCAAAGGCTTTAACTGTCTTTGACAAATAGATTGTTTTAAGCTTAGGACAACCGAGGAATGCATCCATACCAACAAAATAAACGCCCTCTTCAAGTCTTACACTCTGGAGATTTGCACAATTTTTAAATGCAGCTTCATGAATTTCACAATCATCGCCATGAATTACTACTTCAGTAAGTCCTGTATTTGAAAATGCTAATGGTCCAATATATGCAATATCCTTGCTGAATGTAACATTTTTAAGTGATGTGCAATTTTCAAAAGCAGCTGTATCAATATTGTTAATATTTTCAAGATTGATTGACTGAAGGTTTTTACAATTCTTGAATGCTGAATCAAAAATATAATATTCACCATTTGCACTGAATTTTGTAATACTGCTGTTTGCAAAAGCAAATGAGTCAACATATTCCAAATCCTTTGCAGCAACTTCATTTATGCCCTTGCATCCATAGAATGCGTAAGCACCGATTGCGTGAACATCAGAATTAAGAGTGATGTTACCCTGAGCCTTTGAAGGAATGTAATATTCAAGAATCAAGCCCTCTCCTGAAGAAAATCTTGTTTTTCTGTAGAGTGCTTTACCATCTGTTACAAACAATGTGTGACCGGTTTCAACTGTAATGCTTTCAAGTGTTTTACAATCCTTAAATGCACCTGCAATAGTGTACATGTTAAGTCCTAAATGAATTGTTTTAAGCTTTGTGTTTGCAAAGCAATCAAGTCCTAATTCCTCAACATTTTCACCAAGTGTTATTTTTTCAAGACTTGTACAGTCCTTAAAAGCACCCTCACCGATATATGCAACACTGTCAGGAATTGTAACCTCAGTTAAGTTACGGCAAGATGCAAATGCACAAGCAGGAATTTCAATAATATTGTTATTGAAAACTACATTTTTAATGCCTGACATAAAGAATGCTTTTGTTGCGATTATGTTGATGTTTTCAGGGATAACATATTCATCTGCATAACCGATGTATGAGAAAAGAACATTTTTACCGAAAATTGTTTCATCCTTTGAGTAAATTTCTGCTTCAAAAGGAGTGCCTACGAAAACTTCTGCGCCAAAATATTCAAACTCACAGTTTGAAGGAATTACAACCTTTTCAAGATACGGGCTTGACATAAATGCTCCGTCACCAATATAAGTAATTGTTGACGGAAGTGTGATTGATGTGTAATCACATTCCATAAATGCCATATCGAAAATCATAATAATTGTAAAGTCCTTGCCGCCGTATGTAACAGTTTCAGGAATTGTTATACCTGCCTTTGGAGAAGTGTCAGCTTCGTCCATATCAAAGCCTATTACTGCACCGACACCGTTCTCAAGTAAATAATAAACATCATCAATGAGAACATTGTAATAATAATCATCCTCTGAATCAAATATGCCTTTTGTCTGTGCGGATGCTGTAACGCTGAATACTGATAACATCGTTACAAGCACTAAAATTACTGATAAAAGTTTTTTCATGATAAATTTCTCCTTTTCTTTTTATTTAATAATTTTTATTGTATTGATTTCATAAGGTTTGAAATCAACGGTTACAGTATTATCAACAACATTCAATTCCTGAACATTGTTTTCCAGCATATCACAAAGGTATGCTTTTTTTACCGGGAATCCGAATTTCACATTTGCAGTTGCACGCTTATTATAATATTCACAACCACGAAGGATAATGCTGTCATCACACTCTGCTTTCTTTGCAGTTTCAAAGATTACGTTATCGCAGTCAACTGTAAATAATGAGTATTCATTTGAAAGCGTACCCTTGTTGTCCCCTGCTTTTACGCAAACCATCGGGATATTAAGGTCATAAGCTTTTTGAATCGTTTTAGCTTCTCGATAATCACCTGCATGAGGGAAAAGTGAATATGTAAAATGATGTTCGCACTTATCAGCATCAGGGTCAGGGAATGTACCGCATTTTAGCATTGTGAGGCTCATTACACCATCGTGAATTGCGTGACCGTATTTGCAGTCATTCATAAGGCTGACACCGTAACCGTATTCTGATAAATCGCAGTATTTATGAGCACACACCTCAAAACGAGCAGCATCCCAGCTTGTATTCTTATGAGTTGGTCTTTCAACTGAGCCGAACTGAATATCATAAGTCGCCTTATTTGTATTAACATCAACAGGGAATGCAGTTTTAAGAATAATGTGTGACTCTTTCCAGTCAATAAAATTCTCAAAGTCGATTTTATCAATGTTATTGTAAAGATAAATACTCTGAACGATTGTGCTGTTCTTAAATTTCTTTGTAATCTTAAGACCTGCTCGTTCACCTTCATTAAGGATTTCAACACTTTCTACCTTATCTGCTTCCCAATGCTTTTCAGTGTAATAACTGCTGATTTCCCAGTTATCATATTCTCTTGGGTAGTCCTCGTAAGCGGTTATCACATTACCTCGTTGACCATTTTTAAGAACTTCACGATTATTTCTCTTGTCATATATGCTTGTAAATGTGCCTTTTTCATCAAGAACAAGACGGAAGAAATCGTTTTCAATTGAATTTTCTGTAACTGTTACCTTGCTTGGTTCAGAAACAGGATTGATTACCTTATAACCCTTTGCAGGAACATTTTCAGCGTAATAATACTTGCCGTCAATCTCAACCGCACCACTGTTAGCAAATGAATGAGGGTTAAATACAACATAACCATCTGTTGCTTGCACCTTATTTGCAATTTCAGTTGTTGTGTCCTTGATAATTTCATTACCCACAGCACCGATTTCCTCGTACTGTCTGTGAGAGTCGATATAAACCTCATTGATTGAAGAACCGGGAATAATATCGTGGAATTGATTGAGAAGAATTGTTTCCCAAGCATTCATCATATCTTCCTTACGATATTTATATCCGTTAAGGTGTTCGTCAATAAGTGAAAGTGTTTCAGCACGCTGGAACATAAATTCGCTCTTACGGTTATATCTTTTGTTCTTTGCCTGTGAAGTATATGTACCACGGTGGAATTCAAGATAAAGTTCACCTGACCAATGTGGAATACGAGGATTGCTTTCTGTCTTTGACTTAATGTCATCAAAGAATTCACCTGAAAATGCCATTTTCGGTGTACTCGTACCCGGGATACCGTGTTTTAATCTGTCGAAATATTCCAAATCCTTAGCATAAGGACCGCCGCCACCGTCACCGAAACCGAATGTAATCAATACATTATCATAAAGGTCTTTCTGCTGGTAACGGTCATAAGCGCCACGAAGCTGATTTGCATTGAGCTTTGCATTATATGTAACATTTGTTGCAGGTTCTTGTCCACGAACCTTGTCCTGTGCTGTCATAAAATGAGTGAATACAGGTGTGTTGTCAATTCCGTGCCATATAAATGTATCATAAGGCATTTTGTTCATTTCATTCCAGCCGATTTTTGATGTTACGAATTTATCGACACCACATTTCTGTAAAATCTGTGGCAACGCTGCTGAATAACCGAAAACGTCCGGAAGCCACAAAATCTTACTGTCAACACCGAATTCGTCCTTCATAAATCGTTTACCGTAAATAAACTGACGGACTAAGCTTTCACCCGAACAGAGGTTACAGTCGGCTTCAACCCACATACCACCTTCAACTTCCCAACGACCAAGACGAACCATTTCTTTAACTTCTTCGTAAAGCTCAGGTGCATCCATTTTAAGGTATTTATAAAGCTGTGGTTGGCTCGACATAAACTTATATTCAGGATACTTTTTCATAAGTGCCAACACCGTGGAGAATGAACGAAGAATCTTTTCACGAGTCTGTGCAAGAGTCCATTCCCAAGCAACGTCAATGTGAGTGTGTCCTATACAGAATGCGAAAACATCACCTTTATGACAGTATTTACCGTAAAATTCCGTTTTAAGATAATCAATTGCCTTATCGAGTGAAGCATAATATTCATCAGAATAAGGACTTCTCATATCAATGAAATTAAGAGCATTGTTAAGATGCTTTTTAATTTCAAAGTAATTCTTTGAATTTTCGTCTTCGTAAGCAAGAATTTCAAAAGGCACTTTTATATCGTAATAAAGTTGTTTTGTCTTAGCGTCAATAAGCTGAAGATTTGTTACAAAATCAACATATTCGTCGTGAATACTGCCTGAATAAGCATAGAGATAAACTTTATGTGTACCACTTGTCAAAAAAACTTCACGGTGATTTTTGTCAATTCCCTGCTGTAATTTTCCGTCAACATAGGCAATAAACTGAGGATTTATGTCACACCAACCAAGACGGGCATCTGAAGCTACTGACAACTGAATTTCACCATTCCAATGTTCGGGCACCTGAATTTCATTATAAAACCAAGCATGCTTATCCTTTTTGCCACCCCAACGGTTTATGTATGGTGTAAAAAGTGTAAAACTGTCATCGATTTCAGGAAGAGTGTTATCAAGTTTATAATCACACTCTTTATAGATAAAGTCTGTGACAGGAATATTCTCTTTAATTACAAGTTTCTCGAATTCTTCAAGAAACACATTAATTCTGTCTTCAATAAAATCTTTGTACATAAGGTATTCCGCCTTTCTTCAAACCTACTTATGAAAAGATGTCACTCATTAAATAAAATGAACCACAAACTAAAATAGTTTCATCTTCGTGCGAATTTGAAAGAATGTATTTATAACCCTCTTGGGGATTATTTATAAATTTACAGTTATCACAATATTTTTCTGTGATTTCTTTTAACTTATCACCTTTTAATGCTCTTGGATTACTCGGTGTAACTGTTACAACCGACTTGCAAAGTGGTGCGATTTTCTTAACATATCCTTCCACATCCTTATCAGCCATTAATCCTATGAGCATATTAATGTTTTTCACATTATATTTTTTAAGGAAGTTATAGAGAGCTTCTGCACAGCCTTCATTATGTCCTCCGTCACGGATAATTAAAGGTTTTTCACCGATTATCTCCATTCTTGCAATCATACTTGTATTGAAAATGCCTTGTGTAATTGCTTTTTGCGAAATTCCAAGCACCTTTGCAGTTTCAATTGCATTGACAGTATTTTCAATTTGATGATTACCGGCAAGATTTGTTGTGTATTCTTTTCCGTCATATAAAAATGTCATTTCACTTATTGTGTCGGAAATAAGCTTTGCATCTTTGGGATTTGTAATTATTAATTCACTTTTCTTTTCCGCTGATATTTCGGTAATTACCTTTAATGCTTCTTTTGTCTGATTAAATGAAGTAATTACAGGAACATTTTCCTTGATAATTCCGCATTTTTCAAATGCAATTTTTGAGATACTGTCACCAAGAATTGCAATATGGTCAAGGGAAATTGAAGTTATAACAACTGCTTCAGGCTTTTTCACAACATTTGTTGCATCAAACCTACCACCAAGACCAACTTCCAATACAACATATTCACATTCTGCCTTTAAAAAACAGAGAAATGCTGAAACAGTAATTGCCTCAAATTCTGTGATAATAATATCTTTTTTATTTAATTCTTCAATTTTTTCACGGACTTGTGTTACACATTCTGAGAATATACTTTTATCAACATTTTCACCGTTTATTTGTATTCGTTCACAGAAATCAATAACATAAGGTGATGTGAAAAGTCCTGTTTTGTGGCCACCCGCTATAAGCATATTGGAAATCATTGTGGATGTCGAGCCTTTTCCGTTAGTCCCTGCTATATGAACAATTTTAAGCTTATCCTGTGGATTATCAAGCATTTCTAAGAGCATAGAAATTCTCTCAAGTCCCGGTTTTATTCCAAATGCCAATAATGAATGGATATACTCTACTGATTCATTAAAATTCATAGTTATCTCATTTTCATTGAAATGTCAAATGCCTTAACGGAATGAGTCAATGCACCGAGAGAAATAATATCAACACCTGTTTTTGCAACTGAAGCGATATTGTCAAGAGTAATGTTACCTGATGCTTCTGTCTTTGCTCTGCCGTCAATGAATTTTACACATTCAGTCATCTGTTCATTATTCATATTGTCGAGCATAATAATGTCAGCACCTGCTTCTACTGCTTCTTTTACTTCGTCAAAGTTTCTTGTTTCAACTTCGATTTTAACCATGTGGCCAAGTTTTGAACGAAGGATTTTTACTGCATTTGTAATTCCGCCACCTGCGTCAATGTGGTTATCCTTAAGCATAGCACCGTCAGAAAGGTTGTATCTGTGATTCTTACCACCGCCACACACAACTGCATATTTCTGTAATGCACGAAGTCCCGGTAATGTCTTTCTTGTATCTGTTACAGATGCATTTGTGCCTTCACAAAGTTTAACTGCTTTATTTGTTGCAGTTGCAATACCTGACATGTGCTGAATGATGTTGAGCGCTGTTCTTTCACCTTTTAAAAGACAAGCAGTTTTACCGTTGAATTCAACGATTAAGTCACCTGCTTTAACCTCGTCACCGTCGTTTTTATGAACTGTATATGTGAAAGTGTCGTCAAGCAAAG
Organism: uncultured Clostridia bacterium; assembly: GCA_937906895.1. Taxonomy (GTDB): domain Bacteria; phylum Bacillota; class Clostridia; order Oscillospirales; family Acutalibacteraceae; genus Fimenecus. The sequence goes on from CALCTT010000007.1 coordinate 28,202, forward strand.
TGAATACACGCATTGCAATATCTAAACCGCAAAGAACACCGTCAGCCTTTGCTACAAAGTAAGAGTCATTTCTCTGTTCCTCAGGAATAAGGTAGTCAGCAGAAACGTCGATATAGTTAATATCTTCGCTGATTGCTTCTTTAATAAGATTATCCACATAAAACTGATTTAATTTCATTGGTCGTTGACCTCCTTGAGAATTATATAAGCAACTGTTGCAAGGCTTAATGCTTCGCAATAGTCAGGAGTGATTTTAAATTTACCATTTTTAAGTCGTGTAAGAATTTCACGAACTCGTTTATATCCGTTTCGTACTGCATCTTCGTTAGCAGGCATTACGAAATATGAACGCTGCATAATATTTCTGATTTCTGTACGGACACCTTTGAATAACGGTGCACCATCAAGGTCGGGCTTTTCGATTTCAGTAATCTGTACTTCAGGATATTTCATATCAATACAACGGACAATATCGTCAGCACAGCGTTTGCCGAAAACAAGAGCCTCTAAAAGTGAATTACTTGCAAGTCGGTTTCTACCGTGAACACCTGTATTGGAACACTCACCTACTGCATAAAGTCGTGAAACTGTTGTTCGTGAGTTCAAATCAACCTCAATGCCACCCATAAGATAATGCTGACAAGGGAATATGGGAATCAAATCCTTTGTAATATCAACATTGTACTTTAAGCAACCTTGATGAATACCAGGGAATCTGTTCAAAAGATATTCTTTATCACGATGAGTAATATCAAGGTAGAAGTTGTTGCTGCCTGTTCGTCTTGACTCAATAATAATTGACTTTGAAACAACATCACGAGGAGCAAGCTCAAGTCTTTCATCGTATCTATGCATGAATCTCTCTTTGTTACAGTTAAGAAGATATGCACCCTCACCACGAACTGCTTCACTTATAAGGAATTGCTCGTTGTCGTCGGAGTTGAATGCTGTGGGATGAAACTGAACAAAGCTTAAATCCTTTATTCGAGCACCGAGTTCAAATGCAAGACGGATTCCGTCACCCGTTGCAACCTTTGGGTTAGTTGTGTATTTATAAACACGACCTATACCACCTGTTGCAAGTACACAATAGGAAGCAAAAATCTCATCCTGACCGTCAGAAGTGAGTATATGAGCACAGATACCGCTTTTAACTCTTGTAAGCTTAAAAACAGGAGTGTTTTCAATAATGGAAATGTTCGGTCTTTTCTGTGCTTCGAGAACCATAGCACGAACCATTTCAGCACCTGTTGTATCCTTATGGTGAACGATTCTTCGTCTTGAATGTCCACCCTCAAGAGTCATATTAAGTTCACCGTCGGGTCTTTTATCAAACTCAACACCGTATTCGATAATCTTTCGTACTTCTGCAGGTCCTTCCTCTACAAGAGTTGTAACAGCATCAATATCGTTAGCGTGCTTACCTGCAATCATAGTATCATTTATATGCAGTTCATAGCTGTCATTTTCCAAATCGAGAACTGCAGCAACACCACCTTGTGCAAGTGATGAATTTGAGTCTGTATTGCTCTTTTTAGCAAGCATAATAATATTAAGATTCGACGGTAATGAAAGTGCTGTATTTAGTCCTGCAACACCGCAACCGACTATAAGCACATCACATTTTTTACTCATTTTAACTTCATCTACTTTCAAAAATGAATAAATATAATTATACAGATACTATAATACCATATATTTCAAAAAAATAATAGAGTTTTTTGAAATTATTTTCTGCATATATTATATATTATTTTTATATTATTTATATATTATTTTTAGATACGGAAATAGAGTATGGTCGATACGGAAATAGGGTACGGTCGATACGGAAATAGGGTATGGTCGATGCTAAAATAAGGCATGGTCGCAAATCGGTGTTTGTAGGGGTACAGCCTCCCTTGTTAAAGGGAGGGGGACCGCGTCAGCGGTGGAGGGATT
>CALCTT010000008.1 GCA_937906895.1 uncultured Clostridia bacterium
TAGGCGCTGCAATCAATAAAGTTTCAGCTGCCTTGTTGAGTGAACCTACTTTTGCAACCTCAACAGCATATTTCATGTGTAATATATTCATAGATACTTCACCTCATTTCAAAAGTATCACAGATTGATTATACAACTTTTTTCATCCTTATTCAATATAATTTGCAAATAAGTTTAACGGATGTGTTGAATTCAATAAAACGTATTTTACCAACAATACAAGCAAACCATATTTCCATATAATAATTGTTATAAAAGTTTTCTGACAATTATTAAACAACCATCATAGTGTTCTTTTGTGAACATATGGTGGTCATTTTTATTTCATTTGAAATTTTTAAAAAAGTTGCAAATTCTTGCCTTTTAAATGCCTACCCCTTGGGGGAACTTTTTTGCACTAAAAATTGCTACCAAATTTTGTGACAGAAACTATATTCAAATTAAGAGCAAAATGCGTGGCATTAGTCTTAGCAAGCATTGAATTTGAATAGTCAAATTCGCTTTTAGGGGATTCTCCACGCCTAACACCCCAAACAATACCTCAATATGAAAGGAGGGTAAAGAATGAACAAACAATTTGAAGTTTATGTAACCACAGACCATCCATATATTAATAATCTCATACCTCTTACAAAATCTCCGTTCAAAGTGGTAGATGATAAGGCTATGAAAGATTTAGTTGAGAGTATTAATAAATTTGGTATTTTAGAGCCACTTACAGTAAGAAGGTCCGACAGAAAAGGTACTAAATACGAGGTCATTTCTGGTTACAGGAGACTTGAAGCTTGCAAGCGTTTAGGTATTCAAAGTGTACCTGTAAGAATTCTTGATATTTCAAGAGATAATGCAATTATCGCAATGATAGATTCTAACCTTTGTCATCGGGAACACATTCTACCAAGTGAAAAAGCAGCCGCATACAAAATGAAACTTGATGCTATTCACTACAAGGTAAAACAGGACCATCAGTATATTACAAAAGCAGCATATGTAGTTTTAGGTATTAACCTTGATGGACAGAAAGATATACTCGGTATATGGATTGGCGAACATGAGAATAGCAAATTCTGGCTTAATGTGTTGAATGATGTAAAAACAAGAGGAGTAAAGGATATATTTCTGTTTTGTGTTGATGGACTTAACGGCTTCAGAGAAGCTATTCAAGCTGTATATCCCAATTCGCAGATACAGCGTTGTATTATTCATCAGATACGAAGCAGTACAAGATTTGTCAGATACAAGCACATCAAACCACTGATGAGTGACCTTAAAAAAGTTTACCAGGCTGTCAGTGAAGATGAGGCTATGAACAACCTCATAGCGTTCAAAGACAAATGGGGTAAAATATATCCATCCTGTGTAAAAAGCTGGGAAGAAAATTGGGATATATTATCTACCTTTTTTGCATACCCGCCTGATGTTCGTAAGATAATATATACAACAAACATCATCGAAGGTCTGAACAGACAGTTCAGGCAGATAACAAAGAACAAACCGTCCTTCACGAATGATGACAGTCTTCGAAAGATGCTGTATTTAGCATCACAAAAGATTGTCGAAAGATGGACACAAAGATGTCGAAATTGGGACATGGTATTGAACCAACTTTCGATAATTTTCGAAGACAGGCTTTCTGCGTAATTTGTCTCGTAAAAAAGTATTTCCTGCCAGCGGAAGTGTTATTCATGCTACGCACGCATAACATTCCGCAAACAGGAAAAAATAGATAATACAAGACCAATCCCGCAGTTTGACTGCAACGCAATCCCTCTATTATTTGCTTGTCTGGGGAATTGCTTTTACACAAAATTTTCAGGGTTGCCATGACAATTGATTTCGTAGGGGCAGGTCTCCCCACCTGCCCTTGCAAAAATCATTCCTAATCAAAACTTAATAATTACATCAAAGCCGACAGGACTAAAAAATCCCGTCGGCTTGTTTTATCGTATTGTAAATTATTTTTATTCTTCTTTCCCAAAGTTCAAAAATGCTTTTTTAAACTTTCTAACCTTTCTTTGTGAAGTATAAATAGTATATTGATTATTTCTGTATTTTAAAAATACATAATCTTGAGTTACTTCTGTTACATAATTCAAATTAACGATATAACTATGATGTGGTCTTTTAAAACATCTTGATGACAGTACATCCTCCCAATGTGAAATGTTGTAATTTGTTCTGATTACTTTCTTATCAATTAAGTAAAGGACAGATTCTCTGTCTTCTATAGCAATATGCATTATCTCATAAGGATAAACTTTGCAAATATCTTTATCACTTGTTTCTATCATCAATGGAACATAATAAAAATCACTTTTGAATGATTCATTATCAATATTCAAATCAATGTGAATACTCTCACCATCATCGTTCTCTGTTAAACTATATGAGATTTCATTTTTATCAAGAAACTCCAAAACAGTTGATTTCATTTTTTCTTTACCATCTATATTATTATCAATTGATACACCCATAAAACAACCCCGATTATATTATAATAATGAATGAACAAAACATCCTATATAATATAAAATCGAAATTAATTGACATTTTGTGATAAAAAATTCAAACTATGAGTTTTTAATTTTGACACTTGAAGTACACATCACAGATATATTATGATAATAAAGGAGATGATAACAATGCATAAACTTCTCATTTGTGATGACGAAATAAAAATTCGAGAAACACTTTACGACTATTTTACTGCCAAGGGATATTCCGTATCGACAGCGGAAAACGGAAAAACAGGAGCAGAAAAAACAGAGAACGAGGATTTTGATTTAATTATCCTTGATGTAATGATGCCTGTTATGGATGGACTTACAGCATGCAAGACAATCAGAAAGCATACAGACACTCCGATTCTTTTCCTGTCAGCATTAGGTGAGGAAGAAGATGTTCTAAAAGGCTATAAATATGGTGCAGATGACTATATTATAAAGCCTTTTCCTCTTTCTGTGCTTAATGAAAAAATTGTGGCAATGATTAACAGATACAAAGGCATAAATCGAAATAATCAACTTTCTTTAAGAGGTATAACTCTTGATTACGGCAGCAGAAAAGTTTTCTGCAATAATAAAGAAGTTGTGTTACCTGACAAAGATTTCCGTCTGCTTGCTCTTTTAATGGAAAACAAAGGAATTGTTTTATCAAGAGAAACTATTCTCTTTAAAATCTGGGGTTATGACTATGACGGTGACGAAAGGGTTGTTGACACACATATAAAACGACTTCGCAAATCTCTTGGTGATAAAGCAAAATGTATTACTACGATTATCGGGACAGGATATCGGTTTGAAAGGGAGGATTAAAGATGGCAAAGAAAAAAACAATAAAAATAGTTGTATTAGGGTTTGTACTATTTTTGATTGCGTCAATTTCGGCTAATTTTGTTATATGTGCAGAACTGGTTGTTAATGATTTCAGAGGAGATTTTAGTCTGTTATATAACGAATGCAGTAATTTTTCATGGGAATATGAGTTAGACAAAAATCATAAAAAAATTGCTGAAAACTCGGGCATGTCGGATATAAATGTATTTATGCAAAAATATCTTGAAAGCAATTGGAAAATACATAATATTGATTATCCTTTCAAGCTTATGGCTGTTGATGAACAGGGTAATTGGTATGAAGCTTATTATAATTATGTGAGGGTTATTCTTGAAAACGAGGAGGTTTATATTAACCTTGATGATTATCTGAATGAAAATCAGAAAAAAGAACTGTATAAAATGTCAAAGCCAAGTGAAGTCAGCATTGAGGATATCAAGCTTGGTTATAACGGAGAAAATTATGTTCTTAATCAAATAACCTTTACTAACCATGATGGATTAAAAGCTACATATACTTTTTCAACGCAGGAGTCTGTTACAGAAGAAAAAGCAATGACAACTTCAGTACTCCTTAAAGAGATAGAGGTTAAGCCATACGACAAAATGTATTTCCCAAAGATTTATGAGGACATAGAAAAAGACTACGGATACAACCATAATTTCGGGTCAAGCGGTGGTGGATATAGAAGCAGCGCAGAAGCACATGGACATCACGGAGTGGAAATAGACGGAAAAAACTATATTATATACTATGCCATGAGATATAATCTTCCTATGCGTGTAATTACATCTAATGAATTTAAAATTTATACATATATGTTTTTTATATTTTTAAGTATAGCAGGTGTGGTTTTCCTTAGCTTTTGTCTTAAGCTCAATAAAAAAAGTGAGATAATTGAAAACTCTAAGCGCATATTTATTTCTGCCGCTGCTCACGAGCTTAAAACACCTCTTTCGGTTATTCAAAATCAGTGTGAATGTATAATTGAAAATGTGTTGCCTGAAAAAAACGAAGAATATATGGCGTCAATTTATGATGAAACCTTACGGATGAACGATATTGTGACGTCACTTTTAACATTTAACCGGATTTCGACAATAGATAAGATTACAAAAGAAAAGTGCAACCTAACAAATCTTGTATGCACAGAAACAAATAAATATTTATCCTTTGCTCAATCCAAAGGTGCAGAAATAACACTTGATGCAGAGGAAGATGTTTTCGTGATGTGTAATGCAGAGCTTATGGCATTGGCAATTGACAACTACCTTTCTAATGCCGTGAAATATGCAACCGGAGCAAAGAAAATAAAGGTTTCTCTTTACAAAACAAAAGACGAGTTTAACCTGGAAGTATTTAATACAGGGACACCGATTGATGAGAAAAAAGCCACAGAGATATGGGGCATTTTTGAACGAGAAGATATATCTAGAACCCGTGACGGAAATTCAACAGGAATGGGATTACCTATATGCAAAAGAATTTTTGATTTACATGAATTCCGTGGTGAATACAAAGCAAAAGATGACGGAGTGGAATTTTCTGTGAGAGGTAAACTGTAAAACATAATTGAACCAATCAGCGAACCGTCCTATGATTGACTGTTGAAATCTTCTTTAATTTATGTTATACTGTTGGCATATATGAAAAGGAGAGAAAATTTTATGAGCAAGACACAAACCAAACCTCAAAATCCTTTGTGGCAGACAACGAAAGCTGAAAGAAGAAGTTACTATTCTTATTTCTTCGGACAGAATATGATTTATACTATGGTAGCAAGCTTTTTGCCTACCTTTGTCGCTTTCATGATTGACCCGATTACCTGCTCCATTGTTATGGGTATTGTTAAGGTATGGGATGCAATCAATGATGCTATTTTCGGCGTTATCTTTGATAAAGTCAAGTTTAAAAGCGGAAAGAAATTTATCCCTTGGCTTAAAGCGGCTTGTATAATTACTCCGCTGTCAACAGTTGCTCTTTTCCTTATCCCAACTGACTCAAAAGAGTCTATTCAAGTTTTATGGTTCGCACTTGCTTATATTATCTGGGATACAGCATACACTCTTTGTGATGTTCCTGCATTCGGTCTTGTCACAGCAATGTCAAACAATATTGAAGAAAGAAACTCTATCCTTTCAATAAAGGGACTTACAGCAGGTATCGGTGTTGCACTTTCTTCTGTTATTGTTCCTGCTCTTGTAAGTGAAGATGTTGGCGTAAGTTATGGTGTTGCAAGTATCATAATTGCTGTAGTTGCTATCGTAACAATGATGCCTCTTATCTTCGTGGGCAAGGAAAGATATCAGACAACAGATGAAGAACAATTTACAGTCAGAAGAATGATAAAATATGTTGTAAGCAACAAATATCTTCTTATTTATTATCTTGGATACCTTTTCTTCTCGGGTGCACAGACTTATAACTCTATGCATCAGATTTTCGCATACTACATCTATAAAAATTCTCTTGCATCACTCATAACAGGTACAGTTGCAGCAGCTCCTCAGCTCATTATGGCTCTGCTTGTTCCTAAGATTATCAGAAAGTACGATAAGGCTCTTGTTTTCAAAATTTCAGCTATTGCTGCTCTTGTACTTTCATTCCCTATTCTTTTTACAAGAGAAAGTTTCTTATTCTTTACAATTACTTATATGCTCCGTTCAATTCCTCTTGCAGTTATCGGCATTCTTGCATTTACATTCACTCCTGACTGTGCAGAATACGGCCAGTTCAAAACAGGAATTGAAGCAAAAGGTATCTCCTTTGCAATCCAGACATTCGCAGTTAAACTTGCAGCAGCAATCTCAGGTTCTGCTTGGCTTGCTATTGTTGGATTCTATGGATTTATTTCCTTTGATAATGCTGCTGATTTCGCTGCACTTGAAAAAATCAATGCTATTGCACAACAGCCTGCATCTGCCTTTGACGGAATTTGGTTTGCATATAATATTTTCCCGATTTTCGGTCTTGCAATTGCTTGTGCAATCTGGTATTTCTATCGTCTTAATGACAAGGATGTTCAGATTATGGCTAACTGCAACAGAGGAGAAATCACAAAAGCTGAAGCAGAAAAACTTCTTTCAAAGAAATATTGATAATTACATATTAATAAAAGAAAGAACCAAGGTCGCAGGACTTTGGTTCTTTTGTTGTATGATTATTTCTGCATAAATTCTGTTCGACAAATTACGATATATATTGCTAAACTATTGCGAAGATGGAAAAATTGTGATATATTTATCACATAGTATTTTTTAAGGAGATGTTAAAATGGCTAAGAGCATAAATGACGTTCTTAATCTTATTAAAGAAAAAGACATTAAAATGGTCGATTTCAAAATGGTTGACATTAACGGTCAGTACCGTCACGTTACTATCCCTGCTGAAAACTTTTCGGAGGATACAATGAAGAGTGGTATTGGTTTTGATGCTTCTAACTATGGCTATGCAGTTGTTGAAAAGAGTGATATGGTTTTCATTCCTGACCCTGATACTGCAGTTATTGACCCATTCTGTTCAATTCCTACTTTGTCAATGACAGGTAATGCAATGATTATTGCTAACCCTGAAAATCGTCCGCTTGCACAGTATCCTCGTAACATCATCAAAGCAGCTGTTGAGTATATGAAGAACAACGGTGTTGCTGATGAAATGAGGATTCTTCCTGAATTTGAATTCTATCTTTTCGACGATGTTACATGGAATGTTGAAGGCAGATATATAGGTGCTACTGTTGATGCGAAGCAGTCATATTGGAATTCTGATGTTGAAGGTCACGGTGTTGTTGTTCCAAAACAGAAGAATTACCACATTGCAAAGCCATTCGATATCTCTTATGAATGCCGTAGCGAAATGTGTATGCTTATGAAGGATGCAGGCATTGAAATCAACTATCACCACCCTGAAGTTGCTGCATCAGGTCAGTTTGAAATTGAGCCACAGCTCGGTGAAGTTGTTCACATGGCTGATGCTACAATGTGGATTAAGTACATTATCCACAACACAGCTCTTAAATATGGCAAGACAGCAACATTTATGCCAAAGCCAATTTATGGTGAAGCTGGTAGCGGTATGCACGTACATATGATTCTTTTCAAAGACGGTAAGCCTGTTTTCGCTGATGATGCCGGTTATGCAGGACTCAGTGAAACTGCTCACTACTTTATGGGTGGTCTTCTCAAACACATCGGTGCTCTTTGTGCTATCACAAACCCAAGTACAAACTCATTTAAACGTCTTATCCCAGGTTTTGAAGCTCCTGTAACTGTTGGTTATGCAACATCTAACAGAAGTGCTGTTATCCGTATTCCTGCTTATGCTAAGAGTCCTGACAAGCGTAGATTTGAGCTTCGTAACCCTGATGCTACTTGTAACCCATATTTCTGCTATGCAGCAATTCTTATGGCAGGTCTTGACGGTGTTAAAAACAAGATTGACCCACACGAAAACGGTTGGGGACCTTATGATGTAAACCTTTATCACCTCAGCGATGAAGAAAAGGCAAAGCTCAGCCATCTCCCTGCATCTCTTGAAGAAGCACTTGACGCTCTTGAAGCTGATTACGGCTTCCTTACAGAGGGTGGCGTATTCCCTGAAGAACTCCTTAAAAACTTTGTTAAAGCAAAACGTGAAGAATGTCGTCAGCTTTCTGCAATTCCTCATCCTGCAGAATTTGACAAATATTATAACCTTTAATATAACAAAAGCCGTTGAGTAAAATCAACGGCTTATCTTATGACAAAACCTCCTTAAAAAAGGAGGTCTTTTTTGTATATGAGAAAATATTTAAGCGAGAGCTTTAAAGTAATTTGCTGCTTCACCACGAGTAACTGTTGCTTTGAAGTCAAAACCGTAATCACTCATTATTTCGAAGAAGAAAGAAAGTGCATTAATCAGACCTGTTAAATCTTTTTCAGCACCATCATTAACAACAGCTTCAGCAAATGTAACTGCATCAACTTCTGTTTTGTCATCCACAGGATTATTTGTACCGTTAATCACATTTAAAGCATTGTTGAGTTCACCTTTATTAAGGGCTTTATCAGGGCTGAATGTTGTTTCAGATGTTGGTTCCATAATACCATTCATCACAACGAATTCAACTCCATTATAATATTTTGTACCAATCTTCACATCATCAAACTTATTGAAATAGTCAGGATGAGGAAGTGCTTCGATAATTTTGTTTGCAATAAATACGTGACCTGCAGCATCAGGATGGCTCTCGATATAAGTTGTACCGTCAGTATCAACATAAGTATAGCCAAATTTTTCTGCACCCTCAATCATAGGCTTGTTACCGACTGACATAATAAAATCAACAATTGTAGATGTAACTGCTGCAGTTGTTGCATCAGGCTCTTCACCGCCGTTTACAGGCTCACCAACAACACCGTCATAGTCAAAATACTTACCTTTAAGGCTGTTGTCACTCATACCAATAACCATAAGAGTAACATCTGGGTTAAGGTCATAAATATCCTGAATCATAATGTCCCAGTTTTTATAGAAGGTTCCAAGACCATAGCTGAGCGCTTCAGGAAGTGTCTTAACAAGAGAAGGTAATGCACCTGCAACGTGTGCAAGTTCAACAAGGTCCTCAATCTTACTTAAATCCATTTCGTTTTCTTCAAAGTAATTCTCTAACTTTGCTGTGAATTTATCAGCAACATTTTCTTCTTCAAAAACATCAGCAAGAACCCAACCTAAATATGCTCCCCAGTCGTTACCGCCAACACCGAGAGTAATAAGGTCAGCTTCTGCAACAGCCTTTTTATATGCTGTTCTGTATTCTTCACTACCCGGCTCACCTACTGCATTCATCTGTGCAGGATGGAACATATAGTCATCAGCTTCTGCAAAATCATCCTCGAGCATATATCTGATTTCAATTGTTCTGTATCCGGGACCCGCAAAAGCTGTCATTGACTTATCCTCAATAATTGCATTTGCAAGAACATCAGCATAAGAACCGGGAACTCTGTAATATGCTGTTTCACCATATTGTTTGTTATAAGCATCATCATTGTCAGTTATTACATCACGATAACCACTTGCAACACTATCGCCAAGAAGAACATAATTTTTATACTGACCTTTATGAAGTGCAACGGCGTCCTTATTAAGTCCTTCTGCAAAGCAGACAAATGAACTTGCAAGAATTGTTACAACAAGAAGTAATGCAACACTTGTTCTGAAAATCTTTTTCATTTCAAAGCCTCCTAAATATACACAATGTTTATTTTCGTCTCAAATAATAACACTATTTTGTTCTTTAGTCAACAGTTTGCCGAATAAAAGTAAAGGAGACAACTTTTGTGAAGTGTCTCCTCATTAATACTTTGTCCTTTTTAGTTTGTATGATACTTTCTTGCAATTTTCATTGTTGTTGTCTTAGGGAATTCAGTATCACGAATTGTAATCTTTGTAATACGCTTGAATGCAGGCATTTCTGCATTTACAGCCTTGATGTCTGCATCAACCTTATCTCTTGCATCAGGATAATCCTCTTCGTTAAGGAACATTTCGCCAAGAATCTTGTCACCATCCTGATAAACAAGGATTTCCTTAACATAAGGAATTGTAGTCATAACTTTTTCTTCGATTTCTTCAGGAGAAACATTTTTACCGTTTGAAAGAATGATAAGATTCTTCTTACGGCCTACCATAAAGAGGAAGCCGTCTTTATCAATTCTGCCGAAGTCGCCTGTTTTGAACCAGTCACCGTCAAAAGCCTCTGCAGTAGCTTCAGGGTCGTTATAGTAACCAACCATAACGTTGTCGCCTCTTACATAGATTTCACCAACACCATCTTCATCAGGGTTGACAATCTTGATTTCGTTACAATCAAGTGGAGTACCAACACTACCAAACTTGAATTTTGCAGGATGATTACAAGTGATAACAGGTGAACATTCTGTAAGACCATATCCGTTGAAAACATCAATACCAAGGTCATAAAGTCCCTTTTCGTATTTAGGGTCAAGGTAAGCACCGCCACAGATAATCATATCAAGGTTTCCGCCAAGATTATCGTGAACCATCTTAAAGATTTTACGACGTTTATCAATGCCAAGTTTCATAAGGAAATTACTGATTTTAAGACCTTTTTTAAGCAATTCTTCTTTACCCATTTTGCGAGCAGTTTTCCAGATTCTGTCATGCACAGTTTCAACAACAAGCGGAACGCCTGTGAAGTTATATGGCTGAAATTTCTTGATATCTTGCTGAATATGGTTAATACCGTCACAAAGGTAGCCCCATTCAGAAACAATGTATGTTGCAAAAAGACCGCTAACCCATGAAAGAGTATGGTGTAAAGGTAAGAAAGCAATTGCATGACGACCTGTAAGCACTCTTAATGTTGCAGAACAGTCACTTGCAATATTCTTATGAGTAAGCATAACGCCCTTACTCTTACCTGTTGTACCTGAAGTGAAAACGATTGCAGCTAAATCATTCGGCTTAACTTCAACCTTATCAAAGTAGTCGTTTCCTGCTTCAATAAGCTTTTCACCTTCAGCATAATATGTATCAAAATCATTCATAAAGAAATATTCCATCTGCTGAACAGCAGGGTTTTCCTGAATCTGTTCTACAAATTTCGCAAATTTCTTTGAATATACAACTGCATCACAATCACAACGGATAATCTGGTCCTCAATATCTTCGTAAGTAAGCTTTGCATCCATTGGTACACAAACATTACCACCAACAATAATTGCATAGTAAGCAAAAGCCCAGTCAGCATTATTTTCTGACACAATAGCAATTTTCTTACCATTCATAAGACCTTTACTGTAAAAATATGTGCTGAGTGTTCTGATTCTCCAAAATGTCTGATTATAGTTGATTTCCTGAAGATTCTTATCTCTGTCAAGATACATAAACTGCTTGTTATCGCCACCACGAGCTGTACCCTCAAAAATAATTTCACGGACAGTCTGATATTCAGGGATTACAACCTTAACAGCATTCTTATGATTCTTATTCATATTTCTCGTTCCTTCTCTTGAACACGTCGTTCATTATTTTAAGATTTTTCGCTAAAAATCCACATAAATAACCATTTTAATATCCTTTGCATTATATCATTTTTTTATTGATAATGCAAGTTCAATATGATATAATTTTGATAATGTACACAATGGTAAATTATGTTGAAAAGAGGGATATTATGACAAACAGAATTATTGTTGCCGGTGGTGGACACGGTGGTATTGCTGCTGCAATGCTTCTTGCAAAAAAGGGATATGATGTTACTGTTTACGAAAAAAACGCTAAAGAGAAAATGGGATATGACTGGACAGATATCTTTGACAAAAAAGGTTGGACAGCTGTTGGAATTCCCCTTCCTGATAAAAGCAAGTATAATCTTAAGCACGATATGACCTTTTACGGTCCTGCTATGGCAACTGCTCTTACACAAAATACTGAAGAAGATAAAAAAGAAATTCAGATGGAGCGTAGTGATATTTATGCTCACCTGATTGAACACGCTGAAAAAGCAGGTGTAAAATTTCAATTTGAAGAAAACGTTGAAAAACCTATTCTTTTAGGTAACAGAGTTGTGGGCATCAAAACTGATAAGGGCGAATACCTTGCTGACCTTGTAATCGACGCTTGTGGTCTTAACTCTCCTGTAAGACACAATTTGCCTCCATCAATGGGAATTCAGAACAATCCGATTGAATATGAACAATTTTATGTTTACAGAGCTCATTTTAATAAAGCTTGCGAAGTGGCTGAGCACGATAAATTTAAGGTTATTCTTCTTCCTAATAACGAATTAGGCATTTCCTGGATTGCAACTGAAGAAGACCACACAGATGTGCTTATTGGTAGATTCTTTAAATTTGACCATGATTACGCTATTGACCAAATTAATAAAATGAGAGAATCAAATCCAAGTATCGGCACTGAAATCCTCCGCGGCGACAGCTTTGCAAATATTCCTGTTCGTCAACCATTAGGTGTCCTTGTTGCTGACGGATATGCAGCAATTGGTGACAGCGCGTTTATGACAGTTCCCGTTATCGGTTCAGGTATTGCAAACTCCCTTAAAGCCGCTAAAATTCTCGCAGATGCCGTTTCAAGCGATTTTAACGGTTCATATAGTGCAGAGACTCTCTGGACATATCAAAAGAATTTTTACAAGGAAATCGGTGCTGCTTTAGCTCCTCTTGCTTGTGTTAAATTATTGCTCACACGACTTGAAGGCCCTGAACTCGATTATATCTTTGCAAAGGGTATTCTTAACGCTGATGATATGACAATCGACGCTGACTCTACAAGTCTTGGTGCAATGCTTGGCGGAATGTCAATTGACGATATTAAGATTAAGCTTAACGGTCTTATTAACAACAAGGTTATCCTTGGTAAGGTTGTTAAAATGGGCTTACAGTTAGCAAAAGCAACTGCCGTAACAGCAGCAATGCCTGTTACATATAATCGTAAAACAGTTTTGCGATGGGTTGAAGAATACAACGCTTGTTTCAAACATTAATTCGACAAAAGCATAAAGACGAGGTTTTCAATGCCTCGTCTTTTTTGTTTACTCTATTATTCCAAATTCTTTTAGTCTACCAAGAAATTCTGCAATATCATTTTTTGCAGTTTCTTCATCAATTTCATATTCCTCAAGCATTTTTTCAAGGATTTCTGTTTCATTCTCCACTTGGGGAAGAAGATTCCATATAAATGCCGCTGTATCTGTCATAACAAAAAGTCCGTTAAGGTCAAGAACAGCGTCAGCGCCCGGGACTAATACATTATCTCCTGCAATTTCACGGAATATCATTTCTTTTTTTATTTGCATAGTTATTCACCCTGCTCTTTCTCCGCCAATTCATAAAGGCTTTTGCTCATTTCACAAACATATTCGGGAGCTTCATCAAAACGCCCTGTTTCAGTATAACACATAGCAGCACAAGCGTGACAAATATTTGCATACTTGCATTTCACACATTTTTGGGGCAAACGGATTTCCTTTACCTCTGCCACCAATTGCTTCCAT
Organism: uncultured Clostridia bacterium; assembly: GCA_937906895.1. Classification (GTDB taxonomy): domain Bacteria; phylum Bacillota; class Clostridia; order Oscillospirales; family Acutalibacteraceae; genus Fimenecus. The sequence continues at coordinate 13,354 of CALCTT010000008.1, forward strand.
GCACCTTCAAAGCCGTTTTCAAGAACATCTATCTGAATTTTAGGTAAAAGTCCGCAAGGTTGCATAATGCCCTCACTTGTTATCCAATAAGCAGCCCTGCCTGCACGACAAGAAACCCTGTCGCATTTATCCTCATCAGGCTCTTGAAGTAATTTTTTTGCTCGTTCTGAAAAATCGTAATTACGAAAACGATATTTATCACAGTTTATAGTGCAAAGTGCAGCCTCAAAAGGTGACATTCTTCCTGCATTTTCGCTGAAATTCTTATCAAGTCGCACTTGCGGATAAGCATAAGCAGTTGTGCTTATATGCATATCAAGTGATTCGGCAATATCAATCATTTCCTTATACTGATGACAATTTCTGTTTGTAAAAACCGTATTGAACTTAATTGAAATTCCCATTTCCTTAAGAGTCTTTACATTTTCAATCACCTTTGAAAACGCTCTTGTTTTGCAAAGATTTTCATAAGTTTCTTCATCAGCACCGTAAAGAGAAACATTAACTCTTGACGGTGGATATTTTTTAAACAAATCGAAATGCTTATGCAACAGACTTCCATTAGTGTTTATTGATACCATAAAACCCATTTTTTTGAATTCTGTGTATAAATATGAGAAATCCTCGCGAAGAAGCGGTTCACCACCTGTAATCAAAAGGAATAATGTACCTGCATTCTTTGCATCTTCAGCAATTTTTAGCCATTGTTCAGTTGAAAGCTTTTCGTTGCTATGACATTCATCGTGAACGTAGCACATTTCACAACGGAAATTACAGCGTGAGGTTAATTCAAAAGTGCCTGAAACGGGAAGTTCTTTTGCAATTGCCTTTGAGTGAAAATATTTAGATAATTTTGGTTCCTGACTCATATTTTCAACTCCTTTTCAAGACATTCAACTGCAGTTTTATCAGGCAGACAATCAAATTTATACACAGGAACTGTTCTGCAAACCTTTTCAATCACATCTATAGTTTTCTGTGCAGAGTCCTTTGTTATACCTGCACGGTAATTACCCTGCATAATTGCCACAAAAGCCTCTCTTGCACTCATTTTTCTTATTATATTTTCCTTTGCCTGACCAAGACACACAACAGCAGCCAATGGTGCAGAAATATTCTTGCAGATTTTTGACGAACCCGAAAAAGGAAGTCCTCCTGCAAAAACCATATCATCTTTAAGACTTATAAGTGCCTTATCACCATTTACGATTTCAGCATCTGCATATTTTTCCCACAAATCAGCTTGAGTTGATTTGCCTGTGCCGCAAGGTGCGGTAAAAAGAATTGTTTTTCCGTTTTTTAATACCATTGAAGCGTGTAAAACTGCACCATTCTTCTTGGCAACAAGCTCCTCATAACCCAAAATGTTAAATATAGCACCAACCCAGAGCTTACCACGATATTTTTCAAGCAACTGAACACGACGATTTTCACCCTCAAAAATACGACAAGCATAATAATCATCCATACCGTGATTTTTGTACCAGCATATATTTTTATCACCGTCAAGCAGAAAGCTGATTTCCTTATCGGAAGTTGCATTTTCTGCAATATCAGGCAGTTTCTCCACATATTCAAATACAACTGTGAAATCAGGCTTTCCGTCACTTAAAAAACTGCAAAACGGCTCGATATCATCAACCCGTTCAGGTGTGACAATTTCAATAACAGTATCAAAAAACTTATATTTCTTACTCTGCATAGGTCACAAATATAATACGACTTGAGTCTTTAAGATAGTGCATTGTCTGAACCTGTGCTGTTTCACCCTTTGAAAGTCCGTCAACATAAGCTCTGTATGTGACACCATCATCATAAACTCCGTCAGTAACATTCTTATAATAAACGTAAATTTTACCTTCAATATCCTCGTCGGTGATATTTTTTATGGAAATAAAGCCGTCAACACCATTAATTTCAAAAATATCGGGATAGCAGGATAATTCTTTATTAAAAACAGCCTTATTCTCTATTTTCCAACTGTGATAAACCGTACTTTCATCAAATGTATAACCATTATTACAACGAAGAGTTGCACTTGAACCTGCAGTTAAGGTAGTAATAGGAAATTCTGCTCTGTCGTCACCTGTCATAACAGATAAAAGAGCATACTCAATATCCTCGTCAGAAGTGTTTCTTACAAATACGCTTAAAACACCGTCTTTTTCACCGATGCTTATAATCTTAAGCCAACCGTCAACAGTAACGCCTATCTGTGAGTCCGGAGATTCTTTTTCATCAAAATCTGACACCTGTTCAACCTTTACTTCTTCAGTAATAACAGGAATATTATCCTTTGGTTCTTCCTTCGGAGCTCCATCCTCCTTTTCACACGCACAAAGGCTATAAACGGTGAGAATACAAAAGAATACAACAAAAATCTTTTTTAAAAGTTTCATAATTCTAATCCTAAAAGCAACGGAGTTCACCATCCTATGACGAACTCCGTTGCATTTTTATTTTTTAAGATGATAACACATTCCAGTTTGCTACAGGAATATCGTAACAAATACTGTCATTTCCCCCTACAGGAGTCGTATCACAGAGTGCATTTGTCTCAGCAAAAATCATAAATCCCGAATCCGGATCTTCTACCGGACACACGTACTGTGCTGCATTTGTGCTAAGCAATGCACAACCTGCTGCAATACTTGTTGAAAGTTGGAATGATTCGTATGCAATTTGTGGTTTAACATAAGATTTTTTCATTATTCATATCCTCCTTTCAAAATTAAGCCATGCCGAAAAGTTTCTTAAAGAAATCTGTAATTGCTTTGATAATTCTCTGAATCCAAGAAAGTTCTTCCTGATATTCATCATTTGAATCATTTACATCATCGTTATCACCAGGAATGATTTCTGTATTTACATCATCATCTGCCTCTGGTTCGTCAACTGTAGGAACATTCACCTTCATCATTGTGTAAGCATCGCTTACAGTTGCTTCGTTTGACATAAATGACATTACAGAAGCAGTTTCAGTAGCTGATGACTCATAGTGACCATACTGACCAACACCTGTGAATGTCCACTTGATGCTTGTAATAGAAAGAATGCTGTCACTATCAGCTGCGTTCTGAAGAACAATTGTATTTGTTCTGTAATATGTTACACCATCAACAACGATTTCTGACCAGGTAAGCTTGCTGCCTGTCGGAAGAATATTGTTAATAGAATAATTCATTTCAGTTGCTGTCTTGATTTCCTTTTCACCTGAACCATCAGCATAAGTTATCTTAAGCTTTGGAGTACCTGTAGCAGATTTAACACCAATCTGAACTTCATCAGGAACTGCAGTTGCCCAGAGTTCAAATGCAACAGCCTGCTGAGTAGGTGTTGAAGCAAGGTAAAGTTCGTTGTTAGGACCTGCTAGTTTGAGTTGTTCAAGGTCGTTATCAAGAGCTGCAATACCGTCGATGAATACAACACCCTGAGTTGTTGAATCCTTTGAAAGTGAGTCAGCACCTATAAGCATATCTCTGAGTTCAAGATAGTTAGGATATGATTCATTATCGTACTTATAGTCAGAAAGGATATTTGAGTCAGCGATACCATCATCCTTACCTGCAGGGTCATATATACGGATACCGTCAACATAGAGGTCAAACTGACCATTACCTGTGTTGTCAAACATTGCTGTGTACATTGCAGTAAGCACAACTCTGTATGTACCGTAGTCAAGACCTGTCTTCTTAATTACAGGAATCTGATAAAGACTTGTTACATCACCGTCAGCAGGAACCCAACCGTAAGCGTAAGCATAAGCATAAGCAATATCTTCAGTTTCAGTTTCTGTAAGGTTGCCGTCTGCATCATAATATGTTGGAGTATCTGTGTAACCTACACCTGAAACATCAAGGTAAGACACATCACCAGTAATGATTACTGCACCTGTATCATCTGTTGAGTAGTAAGTAGTTTCTCTTGTTGTTGCTTCATTTTCAGCACTCTTGTAAAGAGGTATGTCAGTAACTGTAAGAGTTGCTTCTCCATTTGCATCTGCATAAAGCTGACCATAAGCATAACCGTAGTATGTATCAACAACACTTCGTTTGCCTACACGAGTTCCGTTTTCATCGAAAATCTCCATATAGAACACGCCTGTTGTCTTGTCTGTCAAGCTGATAACGTCAAAGCCTGTACCTGTGAATGTGAATTCAAATGTTGGGTTTGTACCGCCGTTCTTTGCGTTATTCTGAGCACTTACAGTAACCTTATGTGCTGAGAAACCACTATACTGTGTATAATCCTTAGTATCGTCTGCACCTGAGTAAACAGGGTCGAAGCCGTAAGGATTAGCACCTGTGTCTTCAGCCATATCAGCAGCCTGTGTAGCGTCAGCGAAGAGTGAAGCATCACCAACTACTTCCCACTTACCTACATCTGAGCCGTCACCTGCTGTACCGTCTATGAAGCTCATACCTGCACCTGCGAAATTATCTTCAAAGTAGATAGTTGTTGCAGGGATAAAGCCAACCTTTTCATACTGATAGTAAACTGTACCTTCAGCGTAAGTCGGGTCGTCAGTAACCTCTGAACAAACATAGAAGTAATCCATACCATTCATCTGAATTGTATTTGGTGTGTATGAAACTATAGCATCGTCAGCGTTAGCATAATCAGCATTTGTTGTCTTTGTTACAGTTGCATCACCATATTTCATTTCATTGACAGTCAATGTTGTATTAGTGTCACTGAATATACTGTCAAGACCTGCTTCAACATTTTCCTTATCGAAGTTAACGATGTCAGCAACGGCAGTATTACCAGGCATAACACCCATAAGTTCAATCTTTGTACCTGCCTTCTTAGCATCTTCAGAAACGAAGCTATCGCTTGTGATGTTAAAGCTTTCAACAGGAAGACCAAAGTCAACAACTGCTGTCTGGTCATAAAGAAGAACGTGTTCTGAAGACTGCTGAAGGTTAAATGACATTTCGCAGTTAGAGTCCGTTGAACCACGTTCAACGAAATAGAAGCTGAATGTATGATAGTCACCGTCAGAACGAACTTCGTTAAGCTTTTCAAGGGCTGCGAGTTCGTCACCGTTAAGACCTGTATTTGATGCACCGTAAGCATAAACTACACTATTTTCGACTGTGCTTTCAACAAGACCATCTTCTGCATCAGCATCCATTGCATACTGATATGAAACAGTTGCTTCTGTAAAGTTGATAGATGCTTTACGAGCACCGTGAAGTCCACCGTTGTCGAGAACGAGAACGTCGTCGATGTAAACAAGAACGTCGTCGTCACCTGAGAACTCGAAGACAACATCTTCACCATCAGCGTAAGTACCTGACATTGGAATATAGAATTCCATATCATAGTTGAACGCGTAGTGATAAATTGCATCTTCGCCGGTGTATGTTGTTGTGCCCTGCTGATAGTTGAATGGGAAGAAACCTTGAGCAGCCTCTTTACCGTCACGGTTAATTGTCCAGTTATCAACAGGAGTTAAAACTGCATTAGCAGAATTATTAGCATCATCAAAAGATGCCTGGAATACATAATCCGTACTTGAACTCTTATATTCGTAAGTATTGATACCGTATTCGTTAGTAGTTGCAAGGAGTGGGAACTCAAGGTCCCAATATTTCTTTGCATAACCCTGAGTTGGGTCAGACTCATCAACAAGAACGTCTTCCTTTTTGAACATATCATTGATGTGAACGCTGATGCCCTCAAGAGCAGGAAGAGTAACTTCTGTTGAACTTCCGTTGATTGTTAATGCAACATCAAGACCATCAATTGTATTGAATGACACTCTGTTTGAATTATCAATAGCATTACCATAAGGAAGAGTTGCATAATCAGCATGGTCAACCGGTTGTCCGTCAACACGTAATGCACTGAAAAGACCCTGAACAGAAGCACCTTCTTCAGTTGATTCTGCTGCACCCTGTGTACCTGTCTTTGTCCACACATTCCATCTTGTTTTTGCAAAATCAGATATACCGTTTTCGCCTGTTACAGGAGCACCTGTAAATGAAAGTGAGTATATTCTTGCATACTCTGAAATCGTTGTGTCGAGAGCAGTTTCTTTTTCTGTATCACTTGCCCATGTTGCTGTATCATAACCGATTGCAGTCTTAATCTGTGACACAAGATTGTCGTTTGCACGAATTATCGCTTCCATTGAAGCATAAGTCTTTGCGTTAAACATCGCGCCACCGTCTGCATAAGGTGTGCTTGAGTTTGGATTATATCCGTACTTCCAAAGAGTTGAAGGAATGTACTTGTATTCAACTTCAAGAGCAGCATAAGCTGTAAGAATTGCGTTTGTAGCATTTGTTATTTCAGTTTCTGTTGCACTGTCATTTTCAAATACTGCCCAACCATCTTCAAGTGCTGTGAAAAGAGCCTGATATGATGCGTTCGAATATGTACCCGGAGCAACCTGAATACCATCATGAAGTGCATTGTAAAGGTCTTCCTTACCTGCAGGAACATCAATTCCGCCTGATTCGTTTCTGTAAAGAACGAAGATACGGTTTACATCTGTTGCACTTGTTGTTGATGACCATGTATTATAGTGGTTCTGTGATGCTGAATAATAGTGGTCAAGGAACTGACCGCTGTTAGCATTATAAATATTTACAGAACCATCATCTCTTGCATAAACATTAACTGAAGTAGCTGTGTCAGAGAATGAAATTGAACCACCTGATGAACCGATTGTAAGATATTTACCTTCGCTATTCTGAATGTAATATTCGTCTGTTGTACCATCAACAAGAGTGATTGTATAAGCATTCTCACTTTCTGTTGTGATAATACCATTTGAAGGTGTAGTAATCTCAATAGGAATGCCAATTGAATCAATAGTTCCTGTAAGAATACCGGATGCATTTGAATAACGAGTATCGTCATTGTAAATTACATATTTACCTGTTTCAATAACATCACGTGTAGTTGCAGGAGTACCTGAAACTTTATAAAGAGTAAGTTGTGTTGCTGCTGTCCATACACCCGCAACATCAGACTCACCACCTGAATAGTTTACATAATAACCACTACCGTTACCAATTGTTACACCTGATGATGAAACTGCAACATCAAGTGCTTGTGGTGTTGTGGAAGCAGTTGCGTTTGAACTGCTGAGATTAAGGTACTGTTTTGTACCGTTTGAATCTTCGTAGTAAATATAGTATGTACCGTCTGACTGACGTTCAAAATACCATGAGTCAGAAGATGTTGAAGGAGTTGTGCCTATTGTTGTACCATCTGTGTGGAAACCTGAACCCGAAGTAGTATGTGTCATAACACCTTCAGAATAACTCATATAGTCAGCCACACCTGTAATAACATACCAACCATCTGAGAAAGAGTTGTTGTCAGTAGATGTTACCTGGTCAAGTGTAATGTTACCTGCTACACTACCTAAACGATATTCTGTATATTCATTACCACCAGTAGCTGTACCGCCTGCTGTAATCTTGTTGTAGAGTTCCTCATACTCGTCATAGAGTGTTGGTTCATATCTGAGGTTTTCAGGCTGTGGAATTACTTCTTCAAATTCATCAGTAAGTTCATCGCCTGTTTCAGCAGCAGTTGTAAATGTAACGCTTGCATTTTCTAATTCAAGAGCATTATTCTTCACTACAACTTCAACGTCATGTCCTGCTTCTTCATTTGTACGAAGAACAACAAGAGCTTTACCATTGAACATCTGAACCTGTACTGTGTTGTCGCCTGTGAATACAGATGACTGTTGGAACTTCTGAGTTTCTGTCTGATTACCGTTATCAACGCCAACAAATGTTGCTTCGTTGCCGTTTAATTCGATATCAATTGTTCCGTTATATGTTGTATCAATATTTCCGTTTGTATCCTGTGCTGTATATTCAATATAAACATAGCTGTCGCCGTCAGCAGTATAAGTTGTTGAAGCATCTGCCCAAGTTGATGCGACAATCTTAGTTGCTTCAACATTAGAAACTGACTTTGTACCTACTGCAGAAGCTGTAATATCATTTCCGTTCGCATCATAAGCCTTAACAGAAATTGTGCTATATGCTGAATAGTTCACCTGGAATTGAGGATAGAAATTGCTTCCGTTTCCTGTATAGAATTCAGTTGTGTTTACATTTGAATTATTTGCTGTTTCTGTCCAGGTCTGATATTTGTGACCTGCACTTGTTGTAGTTGTTGTTGACTGAGCTGTTGCGATAACATTTCCGTCACCAAGAAGCTCGATATGGTCAGCATTACTGTAAACTGCCACATAAGCATAATTACCATTCTTTGCAAGTTCACTTGAATCCCAAGTACCGGGAACAAGATGAAGTGTTGTTGAATCTGCATTCCACATACTTCTGTAAAGATAATATGTATCCTTTGCAAAACCTGCTGTATCAACGATACCGAAGAATGAAGATACAGGAGAACCTGTGCCGTAGTTAGATGTTGTATGATTCCAGTGAGTAGGCTCACCGATATAGTCGAAACCTGTCCATACAAATGCACCTGAGAACCAGTCATTTGTAATTGTAGGATACCATGTACCTACAGCAGATGTACCCCAACTTACATAGTCTGTATCGTAACCGCTACATGCATAGTTATAATGTGAAAGTGTGTCATAAACACCACGAGTTGATGTTGCAGATGTTGTTTCTGTCATAACAAATGGGTTTCCGACATCACCTGTTTTAGCATCAGTAAGAGCCGCTATCTGGCTATACATTCCTGCCCAAGTTGCAGGCTGATAGTTACCACCCACAACTGTCAAATATTTTTCAACATTATATGGCCAACCTGAAGTAACATTTCTCTGGTTGTTACCCTGACAAATAGGTCTTGTTGGGTCAAGAGTATCGAGCATATCTCTCATATTAGCTGCAATTGTTTCAAAATCACCGACACTTGCACCTTCAGAGATTTCATTACCAACGTCCCAGATTACCACTGCAGGGTCGTTACGGTCACGCTTAACTGACTGTGTGAGAACATATTCATACCACATCTGACCGTCTTCCGCACCGAGAAGATTATTTGTCGCAGTATCAATTGTCTGGTCAAAATAAACGCTGAAGTCGTTTGAGTTCTCATTCTTTGCAGTATCCCAACCGTCAAAGAATTCGTCCATTACAAGCATACCAACTTCATTACAAACATCCATAAATACATCAGACGGTGTTCCGTGAGATGTACGGATTGCGTTACAACCCATATCCTTAAGAATCATTACCTGACGATAAATTGCGTCATAAACCTGAGCCGCACCAAGCACACCCTGGTCGTGGTGTAAACAAACACCTTCAAGTTTTATATTATGTCCGTTGAGAGAGAAACCGCCATCAAGGTCCCAATTGAACCAACGATAACCGAATTCTGTATCATAAGTATCAATTACAGTACCATTTTCAGAGATTGTTGTACGAAGAGTATAAAGATACGGAGAACCTAAATCCCATGAGTTCCAGAGATTTGGGTTAGAAAGTGTAGGAGTAAGTGTAACTTCTTTTGATTCGTTAGCAGCCATAGTAAACACATCAGTAGAAGCTGCAGTACCCACAACCACACCTGTTGCATCAAGAATCTGTGCTGTAACAGTAACATCCTTGGCACCGGGGAACGCATTTGTAAGTGAAATTACTGCATTAACTGTACCATCAGCACCATTACTGCTTTGAAGATTAGGTGTTGTTACATAAGTACCGTAAAGGTCAACGTGAACAGGGTCAACGATTGTCATTGTAACATCACGATAGATACCTGAACCTGAATACCAACGGCTTGAAGGAAGCTGGTTTTCAACCTTTACCGCAATAATGTTTGCATCTTCACCGTTGTACTTAAGATAATCACTGATATCAAATGAAAAGCTATTATATCCGTAATGATTTTCACCGATAAGCTCACCATTGACATATACATAAGTATCCTTATAAGAGCCGTCAAAGTTAAGGATTACAGACTTATCGCGAGCATCAGAAGTCATTACAAATGTCTTTCTGTACCAACCTGTACCACCAGGCAAGTTACCGCTTTCTGCTTCAGTTCCCGCGGTAAAGAAATCCTGTGTAATACTGAAATCGTGTGGCAACTCAACAGTTTCCCAGGTTGAGTCGTCATAAGCCTTTGCATAAGCACCTGATTCGTCGCCTAAATAGAACTTCCAATTGTTATTGAAGTCCAATTCAAGACGGTCTTCAAAAAGAGCTTCGTTCGCTGCACTTGCTTTAAACAAGTCATTAGGCATCATAGCAAACGCTGACATAATCATAATTGTTGCCAACAATAATGCCGTTGCTTTTTGCATGCCTTTCTTCGCTGATTTTTTCATAACCTTTCTCCTCTCATCAGCACTATGTTATTTGCATAATGCGATAATTATTTATTATCAAAAATAATTATACAGATACATTGTAATCAAATTATTCCGCAAAGTCAAGGATTTTAGCTGTAATTATTTGTAAGAAATAAACAAAAAAGACCAATAACGTTGAGTTATCAGTCTTTAATCTCTTCAATTATCTGTGATTTACCACCTGTTTGCGACACTCTGGAAAACTGCAAGAGTATTTGCAACAAGCCTAAAAAAGTATAAAGAAACAGAGCGAAATTGCACCTTCTCACATATGAAATCATCCATTTCCGCTCACGGGACATATTTCACAAAAGATTGCGATAGTCCTCATTTATCTTCGTGTTTCTTTCCTTTTCCTAAACTTAAACCATGATGGTGATGCTTTGATTTTTTCTTTTTCTTGCCGTAGCCATAACCGTAACCGTATCCATAACCCGAACCATATCCATAACCATAGCCAGAGCCGTAACCGTAACCATTATATTTGTTATAATGCTTACTTCCGTAATGGTAGTTATGATATGTCTTATATCCATAGCCGTAGCCATAGTATCTGTAACCATAACCGTAACCCGCGTGTGATGCCTGTGCACCGTTAAGAATACAACCAAGGATTCTGATATCTGTTGACAAAAGATTGTTAAAGCCACTCTGAATTTTTGAAATTCTGACAGCATCCTGTAAGATAACATAATATGCTGCATCAGCTGCCTGTGCAAAGAAAAGGGCATCAGAAACAAGTCCACAAGGTGGTGTATCGACGAGAATCAAGTCAAAATCGTCACGAACATCATCAAATACATTCTTGATATAGTTAGAGTTCACATATTTGAACTTATTGCCATAGCTTGTATTAAATACCATAAAGTAAATATTGAACTCTTCAAGGTATGCAATTTTGTAATTTTCTTTTACTGTTTCATATTCAAGGTTTTTAGGGTCAATACCTAATAATGGTGAAACAGAAGGATGTCGCAAGTCACCGTCAACAAGAAGCACCTTTTTGCCCTGCTCACAAAGTGAAAGTGCAAGATTTGTAACAACCGTCGTTTTACCTTCACTTGGTGCAGTACTTGTACCCATAATGATTTTTTCACCTGGTTTAAGTGAGTTTTTGAAAACATTTCTTAAAACTCGCACCGACTCATAGAATGCCTTGTCAACATTTGGATTAGTCCAAAGAATTGACTTATCAATTTCTTTTGTATATTTCTTGAAGCTGATATAAGGAACTGTTCCCAACGCATCTGTACCAAGAGTCTTTTTGATATCTTCCTTGTTTCTCATTGTATTACGGCTGTAAACGTAAATAATAATTAACGCAAAGCCCACTGCAAAGCCCACCAACATTGCCTTAGCTACAGAGCCTACATACGCTTTACTGTTAGATGGCTCTGTAGGCACTGTAGGTGCCGTTATCATCACAAATTTTATGTTACCAACTGAATACTTTGCAATCGTCGGATAATTCTCTATTGTAGAAAGAAGCACATCATACGCTCTTTGCGGATCTGTAGAGGAACAGCGGATAGTAAACATATTTGTGCCCGAAACATTTTCAGCACCAAGACTTGCATTAATATTAGTTATTCCTAAATCTTCACGAATTGCATCCTGAAGCAAATTACTTTTAAGAATATATGGGAATGTTTTAGCTAACTGGTTAGCTGTTGCAGAGTCATAGTAGAATGAATAAACAGATATGCCTCCGATTGAAGACGCGTTCTGTGTATCTACTGTAAAAGTTGCCTCTGAGCTGTATATGGGAACATATTTAGTATATTTATACGCAAACATAACCAAACCACATACTACTGCAAGAACAATACAAATCCAACCAAATTTTTTAAATGCGATTGCCACATCCTCAAAATTCAGCTTTAGTACTTCTGACGATTTATTCGATTTTGTTTTCTTATCAGTTTCGTTCATCTGTAATCTTTTCCTTTATATATTTTAATTAAGGCTTACTTACTGCTTGCTGAATCCTTTGGATTTTCATATCTGCTGTATTTGCCGTACTTTCCATATTTACTACCGTATTTACCGTACTGTGTTCCGTAACGGAAACCGCTTTCATTAACACCGGCCATTGATAAGAGGTTGAATTCAGGATATTCATCATTGAGAATACAGCCTGCCATGTGTCCACCAACCTCTTTAATTGTAGCAACAGCATCATTAATATCTGATGAAAACGCAGTATCCGTTCTTACAACAAGGATTGTCTGGTCCGCCATTTTAACAAGGTCGGTAACAAAAGCATCCGCAACAATAGGAGCAGTATCGAGAATAATATAGTCAGCCTGAACCTCAAAGCTCTTAATAACCTTTTTTAATTCTCCGCTCTCAATCCACTCTCCATATTCAGGATATGGAATTGTGTTAATTGCAAGATAAAGCTGTGATTGTTTATATCTCTTTAAGCGGAAATCCTTCGGTTCAATCTTTTTATTAAGAAGATTGCCAAATTCTGATTTTTCGCTTGGTTTCTTATCGAAAACTTTAAATAAAGCAGGTTTTTTACAGTCCATATCAATAAGAATTACTTTATGACCACGGTCAGCCAGGGATATAGCAATATTTGCCGCTGTTGTAGATTTACCTTCGTTTTCAGCAACACTTGTCACAGCAAAAATCTTTGAACCCTTACGATGGTTGATATGTTCAATTTTCGCAGCAATCTTGTGATAATTTTCAACAAAATTCAAGCTGATAAATGCATTATTATGAATAAGAAGGGCTTTGTTTTTACCTTGAAGTCTTTCCTGAATACTGAACTGCTTCTTTTCGTGGGGTACCGAACCGATAAGCTTTGCCTCAAGCTTATTCTTGAAGTCCTGTTCATCCTTGACAGTATCTCGAAGAAGTGAAAAAATAACTACAATACCTGCAACAAGGACACTGCAAGCCCCTGCAATAAGAAGTCTGTTGCCTGTTGAAATTCCGTTTGATGGGTAATGAGGAACCTCAGGCATCTTCAGAATGCTGATAACCACGTTATCAAAAACCGAATCTGATACATGAGGATAAGCCTCTATGGCTGCCCTGAGAAGCTCATAGGATTTTTGAGGACTATCACTTGTAACTGAAAGTGACAAGAAGTTTGTATCCTCATATACCTCCGCTTTAAGCTTTCCGTCAAATTCTTCTGTACCTACAAATTCAGCAGCCTTTTCCCTGACTGCAGGCTGTACAATAACTCTTGAAATAACAGATGCCATTTCAACAGAAAGATTATATAAGGAATATGTTCCGGAGTCAGAACTCTTTGCATTAACAACAAGTGTTGCAGATGCAGTATATTCAGGTGTATAAATACTTCTTGTAGCAACATATATACCCATAATCCCGATAAGTGCCGCCATAAAAATAGCCCAGGCATTTTTTATCAGGTCTCGTATAATGCTGTATAATTCAATTCTGGTATTTAATATATTCATAATCTCAACCTACGATAACATTAAGTATTGAATGCCCTTGAGCACCCTTTGAATCAGTTACATAATAATGCACACTATATATGCCCTCTTCAGCCATATTCGCGTTTGTTTCTATTCTTACAGAATCGAGAGGAATATCATCTTGTATATTGCTTTCTATACCTACAAGGAATGATTTCCAATCAAATTCTGCGCCTTTTTCCGCATAGATTAGATATTCACTTAATTCTATTACAGGAGCTACAAGACTTCTGTCCTCAACAACGAGAGGCAATTTAAGATGTGATGTATCACCTTTACTGTTTGTAACAGAAATATCGATATTGAAAACACCCACAACAGAACCTGCAAAGTCTTCAGATGTAACAATTATGCTTCGTGAAATATCACCGTCAATGCAGTCTTTTGCTTTTATAGCTTTGGAAATATCGATTTTGTCATAAATTGAATAACAAAGTGATTCGTGAACAGAAAATTTTGGTGATTCATAATTCTTATATCTGATTTTTCTTGTTGCATTTGATACGTTGTTGTCACTATCACAAACAGCATAAACAACCTTGCACACACCGTCTTCAAGGAATTTTGACACAGATTCAACTATAACCTTGTCAGTAAGGTCCTTATCCTTTTCATCAAAAGCTGTAACACCCTGAAGCAGTTCCTCATCAGTTGCATTAAAGCTTACTTCAATTACTTCTTTATCAACCGTTATAACAGGAATTGTATTGTCAGTTGTCATTTTTTCTTTCACATAAAACCCTGTGAATAAAATCGTCGTAACAACAAACAAAATTATTATAATCCATCTTAATAACCTCATAATATCGTAGCCTCCTGAAAAATGGGCAAATTCTCACACATAATCTATTGTATTATACCACTATAAACACCAAAAGTCCACCCATTATGAACATTTTTTACAAATTTGTCACACAGGCCTTCCGATAAATGGGAGTTTATTAAATTGAATGCAAAATGCATTCAATTTAACTAAGCTTACCTTACGGCAAGTGCAGTTGTATAAATGCAGTGAAGTTACTTTGTAGTAATGTTGCACCTGATGGTGCAGTGGCAAACTTTACTTCGCTTTTCATAGAAAAACTTCTCTCTGTTAAGAACCTCTCTTTTCGCAGAAAAATTTCACTAAAAGATTCGTTCTGCGACGCGATTTTAAAAATATAACTAAATTGGTGTACTGTAGAGGCTAGCGTCCTCGACAGCTCGAACCAAGTAAACAGATAAAGCCACCAGCGGGTCGTCGAGGACGCGGCCGCTAAGAGAAATTGATTTTATCCACAAAAAATAGACACATCATAAAAAATCTAAAATGATGTGCCCAAATTTTTATTTGCTTATTAAAATTGCTACATTTATATATTCAATAATATCCACAACTCCATTTTCTGCTACTTGCTCTGCATGATAGGATGATGGACCTATAGCCCTTACATCTATCTCTTCAAAGCCCTTGTATATTTCAGCTATTTCATTAGCCTGTTCCAATGTAATTTGTGTCAGAATTGACTCGAACCATAACCCACCTGAAGAAGTAAACTCTCTATCGTCTATACCGATAGGTATATCAATTTCACCATTATCAGTTAGTAACTTCAACGTGTGAGGGTGCACAGGTGTTGTAAACTTATATTTAGAACCATGGTAAAATCGATAATAAAGGTAAATATCATTTTCGGATGCATCTTCTTTGCTTTGCACAAAGCATATTCCTAATGCTACTGGTTCTTCGTTTTTCGACTTGACCGAATTTATCAGATAACAATCAGATACCGTAGCATCATCACAAATTACTTTCGAACTTACCTCTTCCATCATTTCTTTTTCATAAACTTCCAGTAATTCCATTACCTTTTCATTATCCCGATGTTCAACAAGTATTTTATATGCAGCGGTTGTATCACCTGCATTATAAAGTTCTTGAGCTGATTCAATTTTTGAAGTTATAATTGCATCCATTTTCAACTCTTCTGCTTTAGCAATCAATTTAGTTGTATCTTTATAATTTTCAATTTCTTTACAAATTGTGATTGCTTCATCATATGAACCCTCTTGTACATGCTCTATTGCGGCATTATATTTCATTTCTGGAATAACAACTTTCACAACTATAAACACACATAAAATCACTATTACAACAAACACGCTTAAAAATCTTATTACTTTTTTCACATTCATCCCTCTTCTTTCTTTTTTGATATTTTAATCTTATCACATTGCAATTTGTTTTGCAAGATATTTTTACTTGCAATTTTACTTGTATAAATTTAATGCTTTTTGCAATAAAATTTATAGTATAGAGGTGATTGCATGTTTGAAATACAAAATCAACAAAAATCAAATAAAACCATTCGTATGCCAAATGAACTGATTGACCGATTACAGACTATTGCCGACCAAAACGATATCTCATTCAATCAATTAGTTGTTCAATGCTGTGAATATGCTCTTAATGATATGATAAAACCTGACAAATAAAAAAATACCACCCTCAAAATGTTATTGAGAGTGGTATTTTTGCTATACCCATTGCATTAATTTTCATTTAGTGTAGGAACTGACATTCTCAACCGTCCTATGTTAGAGAACAGATAAACCGACAACAGGTCGTCGAGGACGACAACCCCTACGAAATCAGAATAAAAGTGATATTGTTTACAAAAAACATTAGACACATCATAGTGGAAAACTCCAAAATGATGTGTCTAACTTATTTATCAATGATTAAATTTAAAGTTTACGAATAAACCGCTGAATTTGGCTTATTACGAGCCTTGCGAGTAACAAGGTTCTGCCAAAGGCAGGTTCTTATTTACTTGCTTCTTCAACAGCAACTGCACATGCAACTGTTGCGCCTACCATTGGGTTGTTAC
>CALCTT010000009.1 GCA_937906895.1 uncultured Clostridia bacterium
ATCCACGATTTCTTTGATTCAATGAATTTGTAAATCTCTTTTTCTTTCATACGAGTAGGTGCACGGGCAATAATTTCGTTGGGTTTCAGCTCGATTGAAAGTGTTTTTCTGTTGCTGCGGATAATCGTAATTTGGGTTTCAATACTCATTTAATTACCTCATACAAACTCTCTTGGAATTCTGGTAGCCACCATTCTTTATAACCTGCTTTGGTTGGGTGGATGTGGTCAATGAGATAGATTTTCCGTTGTTCTTCTGTAATGTCATTTATTTCTGTATCATTCCAAAAATCGATTACAGTTATATCCCATTTATCCTGAATTTCAAGAAGTAAATCCACCATTTTTGCATAATGTTCGCTATCGTATTTTGCTTGGGTATAGAAGATGACAGGGCAATCCCAAGTAGTCTTTGCATAAGCGATTATGTACTCGATTGCACCTGCAATAGTTTGAGTATCAAAGTTATTTATATCGTAACTTTCGCTGATTTTACCGAGTGGCATTTCCTTTGTTGCATCGTTGGTTGAGAGTTGGCAAACGAATGCATCCGCTTTGATATTCTTATCGATAGTCTTCATTCGTGACACATAGGAATTATCTTTTATATCAACGAGAGTTGTGCCTGAAACAGCCTCTTTTATGACATTGATTCCGTCAGTTTTTTCAAGAAAATCAACAAAGCTCACGCCCATTGAACCGTATCCGAAAGTGACAGAACTTCCAAGAAATATGACGGTTTTGTCTTTGATTGGACTATTCTCAACAGCACTTGTGTTTTTAAGGGAATATTCGCCGTAATTACCACGATTGAAAAATCCGAACATATTGCTCACATATATCCCTGACACGAAAAACATCACCAATAAACAAGAGATTACGATTTTGAGTTTTTTATTCATACAACTCCCCCTAACCGCTCCAATCGCGTATAAATTCATATTATTTCACCAATATTTTTATTTAATTAACCCAAAAAAATCATTAAGAATTTCTTTCTCAAAACAATCAGAATATTTCTGTATATTAGAATTATTAAGCATACAAGTCAGTGTTACACTAGTTGGAGATAATGTTTGAACTTCCCCATCTACCTCGAATATTATAGGCTCTTTCAAAGCCATCTCTAAGTCCTTTTGAGCAATTCGAAATTGACGAGACATTTTTTTAAGTTGTAATTCACATCCAAACTCTGTTTCAAGTTTTTCAATTGATTGTTTTATATAATCAAATACATATTCACCATATTCTTTAGCTTGAGTTTCAGAAACTAACTCACCCTTATGAACAACTTTGTTTCTAAGTTCAACTTTTTTCTGATTTAAAAATTCTGGTTTTTCTTTAAAATGAGCAGTCCATAATGCATAAAACGCACCTATTTGACGTTCAGATTGTTTGCTAATTTCTTTCCAAAATGAGCTAAAAACATCAATATTATTCTCAGAACAAAGAATCTCTATCACAAATTCAAAAAATCGTTCAAGTGCTGCATGATAAGTTCCTATTGCTTCTCTATAATATCCATCCATTATACAATATGTCGCCTGTTCAAATAGTAACTCATACAACTCTAATGAAAGCAAAAATCTTTGTTGGTGCCCTTTATTACATGTGTATTCTATATATGGCCATTTATCCAATTCAATTATGGGATATTCCCAATAAGGATATGTTGGAATATATGGCACAGTTTTATTTTTATCTTTTTTTATACCATCTTGAAAACATTGATGACAGTGAATTTGTAATTTCATAAAATCTCACCTTCAAAATTATTATACAACCTACGGAATAAAATTCAACCGATTTTATTTCAGTTGATTATACAAAAACAATGTCGCTTTGACATCTTCTAAAGAGTCGTGGGCATTAAAGGTATATCCAAAACTTCTTACTGCATCTTCAAGTTTTACCCACCTGCGACTACCAATATGTTTTTTATACATAACCATCGGGTCCTTGTCTGTAGCCCAGTTTATATGATATTTCACCAGATTGATTGGATTCGTGCGTTTTATGTAAGATTCCACATAGTTTCGTTCAAAATTGATGTTATATGCAATTACGAAATCTACGGATGAAAGAATTTCCAACACCTTAGACAAGATTTGTGCAAATGTTGGATAACCTTGTACATCTCTTGGTGAAATACCATGTACTCGTTGAGCCTCATACCAGTTTCTCTTTCGTTCAGTACTACAAAGAGTGTTTAAAACCACTTCACCATCCTGATTGATAATTGATACTGACAAAATTTCATCCATATCCGGTGAATCGTATTTATAATTAAGTCCCGTTGTTTCAAAGTCGATAATCACAAAATTCTCACGCTGTATTTGTTGTTGATTTTCTTCTGTTTCAACTGTTACAGCCTTTTTAAATGCTTGCATATATGCTGTAATAATCATCTTCATATCCCAGATAATTATATTTTCATTCTTAAGTCTTGTCCTGTTATTGCCAAGTGTTGCAATAAGGACTTTTCTGAAATCATTAAACTCCCTTTTGCGTTCATATGCTATCACGGTATCATCAGTAACATCTTCATTTGAGTCCAGAATCACAAAAGCATCAATTCCCATTTTTGTTTTTTGAATGAATATAATATCTTTTATATTACTGATACTGAAATCATCATTATCATCACTGTTTTCTGCAAGAACAAAGAACAATAATTCTTGAATGGACTCAACATATTCTTTCATATTGGACATTAAAATACTTGTGATTTTAAGTCGTGATGCTTCGATTAATTCTTGCTCTGTTGGGTTGTTTGAAAGATTGTAGAGTCTTGTCATTTGGCTGAATTTTGTTGCGACTTTATCATAATCAAATGGTGAGCTCCATTGAGTTATATCACTCAGAATTTCAACTGCATTCTTAAAACTCTCTTGGAAATTTGTATAGACATTATGATTTTCACTGATTTCTTGCAATCTTTGTGCAATAGGATTGGATTCGTGATAAATTTTCCATACACTTGAGCCATTAGTATAATGAATTACAAATGTAATGTTATAACCATTCTCAACTTCATATTCAACAGTTTGTGTTTCGTAATGTTGCCAACCGTCCATCTGAGTCAGGAAATCTGTCATAACAGGGTCGAATTCTTCTTCAGTTTCGGTGCGATATGTCATTTCGGTATCTGTAACAGTAACTGAATCAATGTTTGAAAAATCAATATCATCACAATTTGGGCAATGAATATTATTAAAGTTTGAATATTCTTTTCCACAATATTTGCATTTTTTACCGAATAACATAATGTCACCTCTTTCATTTTAAGTTTTTATATTTTCTTGTGAACAGAGTTTAAATGTAAATCTATTCGTTAAATCATTTGTTTTGATGTTTTTAGACCATTTCTTATGATTCACAAGAAAATCAACGATAACCTCAAAAAGAGCTTTAAAGTCCGTTGCGTTACACTCATCACAAGTATTTTTATAGATTTCGTGAATCTTGTTTTTTGCATTTTCTTCCTTAATATCAATAACTGTTGGGTCGAAAAGCAGATAGATGAATTCAATGTCTTTCAACTCAAATTCACCGTTCAAAAATCCAGTTGCGACACCAAGTAAATGACTAATCATCTGTTTCATATCAAAGTTTTTAATTGACTTGTCATTTACTTTGAATGTGACTTTCATTTTCTCATCGCTAATGATAGTCATATCGTATCTAATGTTTGATTTTTCTGATTGGTTTATAAAGTTATACAGTTTCTCATATTTTCTGTATATCTCATCATTTTTCTTCCCATATGGTTCACGGCATTTTGCTTCAACAAATATGTATTTACTGTCAGTTTCCATAAATCCGTCAAGATTTGCATTACCACCCACAGTAGTCGGTAATTGCTTTTCAAAAAGGAATCCCTTTGTGTCTTTCATCAGGTTGAAAATCATTCTACTTGACGAACCAAAAGACGCCATTTTAGGTGGTGAAAACGTTCCCCATCTGTTTTTACGTATTTTTAATTCAGTACCTTTACCTAATCCATACATTTCGTATGCAGTTGGATAGTTAGTTTTCATATCCTTAACAAAGGCATCAAAGCACCTGTTTTCAAGATAATTTCCGTGTGTTTTATCGCTGATTGTATATCCTGCTTTCAATTCAGGATTTTTGGCGGTTTCTTTATGCATTATGGCATAATCTAAAATTTCGTTAAAATCCATTTATACTCCTTATGATTTTTTGTACTCTGCTATATAAAGCAGAATTGTGTGGTCAATAATTTTCGCAACAATACGAGCATCATCCGTATTACTTAATGATTCTCTAAAAATAATAGAAAAACCTTGTTCGTTTGGTTTTATATTTTCGATATAATCATTATGCGTCAACGCCAATTTGCTAGAAATTCTTGTTGCAACTACTTCCTTTCGAGAAGGAAATACCGTTTCTGATACTGAAAATGATATTTCTTTAACACCTGAAGTTATGCGAAAAAATTTATGGTTTCCACCGGGATTGTTTGTTGATATAGCATCTAACTTGTTGGCAATATTATACCTATTCATATCAATCCCGTTAATTTTCTCAACTCCAAAAAAAGAAATAATTGGATTGTATTTTTCCATTATTAACTTCATTTCTTTCTCAAACTCTTCATCAAAACCTACTGTTGTCCTCTTTCCAGCCTTTAGCGCCCTGATAGCAACAAATAGCATTAAAATTGTGATAAGTGTCCCTGCTATGTCTTTTATACCACCTGCAATTGATGCACCATCAAATCTGCCAATTACCATTTCAATTAAAACTGCAATCACTGCCACTGCACCAAAAATTCCACCCCAAAGTGTTTCAAAATCAATCTTTTTCATTTTTACCCCTCCACTATTGAATAATCATTTTTAATATAATAAGGTTTGCTATTAAGTTTTTGCATAAGTACTTTTAGATTTGGTCTGTTCTCCTGCATTTCTTTATACTGTTCACTATTATAGAAGACAAAAGGACAAGCAACTATTTCCGTGTCTTTCGGCAAATCAAAATCAATTAAAAACTTTTCTTTATCTCTAATAGTTGTCATATATGTGAATCCTTCAAGTACACAACGAAGCATTGTTTCATCACTTTCAGGCTTTTTTAGTTCAAGCATTCGCAAAGTTTTTCCGTCATACGCTAATAAATCGATTTTTCCTGCTTCATCCTTTGCAACATTTTTTAATGGAGTTTGATAATCAATAACCTTGCCAACATAATCAAAGTACTTTCCTTGTCGACTCATATTGAACATCTCAACTGCGATTTTCTCTTCTAATCGTCTGTCACTTGGAATTCTTTTACCTGTGTGACTGGTTGTTTTATATGATTTTTCTCGGTTAATTTGCTTAACACCTGAAACAAAATCATCCAAATTATTCAACACAAACTCTGCAACAATTTCATTGTAAAACTCATCGGTATCTGTGGTCATACCTCGGTAGTTAATCACATCCGCTTGATAAAATGTGCTGATGTTCTTAAATGCATCATTACATTTGTTTAGAATTGTTTCTCTTGTATAAGCCAACCTATCCACCTCATTTCAACTTTATAATACCACGAAAGTACATAATTCTCAATCAAAAGATTTATAGATAGTACAATTTTATGGACCGTATCTCATTATTGTCAAAGGTTATTTCTTATGATATAATGAATTTAATATGTTTTAGGAGTTAGTAAAATATGGGAAAAGCATCAACAAGAGACAACAAGTGTATATATCAATTGGCAAGGGAAGAATTGGGGCTTACAAGAGCAGATGCAACAACTAAAATTCCCGGTAATGCGGAATTTCCCGGTATGGATGGTGTTACTGAGAGCAGACTGGTAAAACTTGAACACGGAGAAGCAACAATACAACCTGAAGATGTTGTTGCAATGGCAAAAAGATATAATAAGCCTGAGCTTCGTAATTATTACTGCTGCAACGAGTGTGCAATCGGTAAGCTTGATGCACCAGAGGTTAAATATAATGGCGGCATTCACGAAATCCTTGTAAATATGGCAGTTTCACTCAAAAATGTGAATCACGAAAAAATCCGTCTAATGGAAATCCTTGAAGACGGTAAAGTTGATGATGAAGAGCTTGCTGATTACGAAAAAATTTCGGAAGAACTTGAACACATTTCAATGACCATTGAAGCACTTCAGCTGTGGTGCGAAAAGATGAAACTAAACGGACACAAATAAATAATAATCCTTTATGGCACTTCAGTTTAATCTGGAGTGCTTTTATTTTGCTAAATCAGGTAAATTGTGTGTGCTTATTTTACTGAAGTGGATATATATTTATTTGAAATTCAGCATTAAAATATAATTGCAATCCAATGAAGGTTGAAAAGTATTAAGGAGGATTCCCATTATGATTAAAAACTTATCAAAGGAAAAGATTATCAGCCTTTTACCACAAATATTAGTAGCTGCAATTTCAATTACATATATTGTAGCACCAGACGTTATACCCGGTCCGGTTGACGATATAATAGTTGCACTAATAAACGCAGGATTGGTGAAAAAACCATTTAAACTTCTCAATAAATTAGTTGATAAATAAGGAGGGAAAATTAATGTTAGACTTTTTATTAACAGTATTATTCATTTGCTTGTTTTTCTGGACAATCAAGTTGTTATTCAAACTCACTTGGGGTGTAGCAAAAATCATGGCAGTTATATTACTTGTAGTTTCACTTCCTACCCTAATAGGCATCCTGATGGTCGCAGGTGGATTAGTACTCTTGATACCGGTAGCACTCTTAATCGGTGCGATAGGAATAATTAAACTTATCAAGTAAGTAGAATACGTAAATAGCAATTATCTAAAGTCTTATTATTGTAGTAACAAGCATTGCCTGTGTTGGAGTCTTTGAATCAACTTGGCGTCTTCAGGGGACACACTCCCCTATAACCCCTTGGCTCTCAAACGACAAAATTCGAGTACATTTTTATGATTTTGTGATTATGAGTTGGATTTTTAGTCTGAATTTTTAATACCTAAACTAGTTTGACTCCTATCACAAAGACCATATTGGAACTCAAGTATTGATACAATGCTTGGGTTCCTTTTCTTTTTGTCAAAAGCAGCTTAAAATAAGGGCTTGTGGTCTTTTACAAATGAGATTAGTTTCATCGTGGCCAAAGAATAGTTTAGAGTCCTTTTAATCGAACAGAAAGTGTGAGAAGAGAGTTTTCAAGTGGGGTTGTTTTTGAGTTGTTTGAGTAGTATAATAAATTCGAAAATTGTTTACGGAGGTAAAGGGAATGAAAAAAATCACCGCCCTTCTTATTGCTATGTTATTGTTTATATTAACCGCTTGTGAATCTACTGTCGGTAATCAGGCTGAAGGAGACATCACCCAAGCACCGGTGCCGGAAATTATACAGGATGATTTTGTTCCCGTTATGCGTTTTATTGCTACCAGTGATACTCACATTGAAACTCTCGGTGATACAGGTTGCAAGAGAATATCATCCATGCTCAAAACTGCTTATGCCATAAGTGATGCAGACGAAGACTACAAAAAATTAGATGCAGTTGTATTTTCGGGTGATATTACCGATAATGGCAAAAAGGAGTCGTTTAATGCATTTGCAACTACCACTGATAATGAAATCCGTGAAGGCACCCAACGTCTGGCGGTAGTAGCCAAGGCTCACGACAGTTATAAATACTCATACAAGAGCCTTGATGTTTTCACAGAAGCAACCGGTCAGGAACCTGATTTTCACAGAGTAATCGGCGGGTTTCATTTCATCGGTGTTTCCCGTTCCAAGACACGTAAGCATTATAGTGAGGACCAGATAAAATGGCTTGATGAAAATATTGCCACAGCAGTTGAGGATGACCCTCAGAAGCCTGTTTTTGTGTTCCAGCACGAACATGTAAGAGATACAGTTTACGGAAGCAGTAAAACAGACGGTTGGGGTCTTGATGTATTTACAGAAGTGCTTACAAAATATCCTCAGGTAGTACATATTTCCGGACATTCACATTTCCCTGCAAATGACCCAAGGGCTGTATGGCAGGGTGAATTCACAGCTATAAATGATGGTGGACTTTCTTATTTTGAGCTTGCTGTGGACGGTAAAAACGGACAGTTCCCCGAAGAAAAGGAAAGAATGACTCAGGCGCTCATTATTGAGGTTGACGCAGATAACAGAGTTCTTGTTAAGGTACTTGACGTGGATGCCGGAAAAATTATGCGTGAGTTCCTAATTGACAACATCTCCGAAGAAAACAAGACCAAATACTCCTTTGAAGCAAGAAAAGAAAAATCTTCTGTTCCTGTTTTTCCTGAAGACTCAGCTCTCAGCTATGAAAAAGACGGTCTTAAGCATTACATAACCGTACCTCAGGCAAAGGTAAGCGAGGATAACGAGGTCTTTGTTTACAGAATTTGTGTTCTCAATGAAAAAGGCAAAACTGTTCATGAAGATTGGGTGTTCTCTGATTATTTCTTTGCTGATAAACCCGAAAGCATAACCTTTGACGGTTTTATTACCTTGAGTAAAAACTTCACTGTAAAAGTCTATGCAGAAGACGTATGGGGCAACAAAAGTGAGCCTCTGGAGATAAAAATTTAAACTACATCAGCACAACTCTACCTGAAAGCAGAATTTCGGTCGCCAAGCGTATAGTATGCAAGGCATAGCCGCAGCAGAATGTCGACTCCTGTCACGACGACCACCTAAGTACAGCTTAGGTAATACAGCCGAAACCCCTTGAAATATAGGGGTTTCGGTCTTTTTTATGCCCAAAAGCATTCTCAAAACAGGTGCTTTTTTTATTTTTGGTGCTGTAACCATAGCTGTAATAGTGTACGGAGTACGGGTAAAAGTGTACGGAGTATAAAAATCACCACGCCCTACAACCTGCAACAGCACTAAAAACTATTGCACTTCTCTTGGTATGGATGGTATAATTATCTGTACAAATAAGAATTTGGGAAGTATTTTATTATGGCTATGTGGAATCCGTGGCGAGGTTGTAAAAAATGCAGTGATGGGTGTCTGCATTGTTATATTCATAAAGGTGATGCCAAACACGGCATTGATACAAATGAAATTGTTAAAACAAAAGATTTTTATAAACCAACCGAGAAGTTAAAAAACGGGAATTACAAAATGAAAGCAGGGTTAGTTTATCTTTGCTTTTCAACAGATTTTTTAATAGAAGAAGCGGATGAGTGGCGCAGAGAATGTTGGTCTATGATAAAAGAGCGACAGGACTGCACATTTCTTTTTCTCACAAAACGCATTGAAAGATTTGCAGATTGTGTCCCTGACGATTGGGGCGATGGATATGAGAATGTTGTTGTGTGCTGTACTGTTGAAAATCAAAAAAATGCGGATAAAAGACTGTCATTATTCAAATCACTTCCGATAAAGCACAAATGTATTACTGCACAACCGTTGCTTGAAAAAATAAATATTGAACCGTATCTTGATAATATTGAACTTGTAGTTGTCGGTGGAGAGTCGGATAAATTTGCAAGACCTCTTGATTATGCTTGGGTGCTTGACATCCGAGAGCAATGCATCAGAAATAATATCAGTTTTGAATTTAGACAATGTGGAACACATTTCATCAAAGATGGCAAGGAATACAAATTGCAGACAAAGGATTTATGCAGTCAAGCAAGAAAAGCAGAAATTGATTTTAAAGCTCACAGATAAATAATAATTTGACGGAGAAATGATATGAAATTGAAGAACATTTTGATTGTTGTTAAAGATATAGAAAAATCGAGAAAATTCTATCACGACTTGTTTGGTATAGAGTTGGTGCTTGACAACGATGGTAATATGATTTTAACAGAGGGACTTGTCCTTCAAGACGAAAAAATTTGGAAAAAATTTTTAGATAGAGATATTGTTCCAAAGAATAACGCTTGTGAATTGTATTTTGAGGAGCAGGACATCGAATCATTTATTGAAAAATTAGAAAGATTATACCCTATGATTGAATATGTAAATCATCTTATGACACATAGTTGGGGACAGCGAGTAATCCGATTCTACGATTTGGATGGTAATTTAATCGAAGTAGGAACACCGGTGTAATCGACGAATCCCAAGCTATATTTGAAAATTGAATTATGAGGTACTGATTATGGAATTAATATTACAACCAACTTCTGAAACATGTGGTCAAGCGTGTATTGCAATGATTACAGGAAAAGCAATAGAAGAAATAATAAAAGATATGAAAACAAGTGGTCCAACAAGTATAGGACAGTTAATTGAAATATTAGATTTTTATGGTGTGAAACATGCTGAAAGAAATACTCGTATTTCAAAGAAAAATCCTACACCATATGAATGTTCTATCTTAACTGTGCATACAAATGAGGGATATACACATTGGACGTTATTATATGATGGCAAATATTATGATCCAGAATTTGGATTGATTGATGGTGAATATACATACGGAAAAATTACATCATTTTTAGGAATATATATTTAGCATTTTAGAATAGAATGGAGTATTTAATGTATGGCTATGTGGAATCCGTGGCGTGGATGTAAAAAATGTAGTGATGGATGTTTGCATTGTTATATTCATAAAGGTGACGCTAAACGAGATGTAAACACAAATGAAATTGTAAAAACGAAAGATTTTTACAAACCAATTGAAAAACTGAAAAAAGGCACTTATAAAA
The DNA here is from genome assembly GCA_937906895.1 of uncultured Clostridia bacterium. Taxonomy (GTDB): domain Bacteria; phylum Bacillota; class Clostridia; order Oscillospirales; family Acutalibacteraceae; genus Fimenecus. The sequence goes on from CALCTT010000009.1 coordinate 10,661, forward strand.
TGAAGTCGGGAATGGTATATCTTTGTTTTTCTACGGATTTTTTGATTGAGGAAGCAGATGAATGGCGTGGAGAATGCTGGTCTATGATACGAGAGAGACAGGATTGTGCTTTTTTGTTTCTGACAAAACGAATAGAGCGGTTTATGGAATGTATTCCAGAAGATTGGAATGAGGGATATGATAACGTAGTTGTGTGCTGTACCATTGAAAATCAAAAAAATGCAGATAAAAAACTATCTGTATTCCAAACGCTGCCAATTAAACATAAATGCATTACAGCACAGCCTTTGATTGAAGGAATAGATATAGAAAAATATCTTGATAATATTGAACTTGTCGTTGTTGGTGGTGAGTCAGATTTTAATGCACGCCCACTTGATTATAAATGGGTTTTGGATATTCGGGAGCAATGTGTACGTAAAAATGTGTCTTTTGAATTTAGACAATGTGGAACATATTTTATAAAAGATGATACAAAGTACAAATTACAGACGAAGGATTTATGTAGTCAGGCGAAAAAGGCAGGTATAAATTTTAAAGCTGCCAATAATTAAATGTGAGTTCGGAGGTGATGATTCTTGCAGAAAGACATTATAGCGGAATTGACATCCAAAGATGATAAATATGCTTGACTAATTTCTTTACTATAATCTTGTTTTAATGAACTTATTATTTGTTCTTCAGCAAGATTTACACTTCCATATAACTGTTCCCAAGTTTTCAAACCTTCGTAAGTTCTATTAGCTTCTTTTAATTGTCTAGCAATATCATTAGTTGAAAATATTTGTCCATAATTAGCCATTATCTTATTTGACCTCCTATTTTATATTTTATTGTAATATTACTCAAACTCAACGGTACATTTAAAGCACTTTGACTATCATATGAAAGTAAATATTGAAATTCATTTACTTTACTATAATTAAGTCGTTGTACATAAGTTCTAATAATATCAATATTATAATGAACTACTGACCAATCGTTAACCGAGTCAATATTACCATCTATCTTTTTACGATAATTATTAACTTGTAATTTAAGATTAGTATTTTGAATATTATGTTGAGATTGTTTTAAAGCATCTATATCGTGAACTGAAGC
>CALCTT010000010.1 GCA_937906895.1 uncultured Clostridia bacterium
TAAGTAACAAACGCTATATCGGCTATTATTTATACAGCGGAAAGGAGACTCCCGGCGGTATGCCGAGAATCATCGAGGATGATTTATACTATCGGGTACAGGAAATTTTGAACAGAAACAAGAGAGCACAGGCAAAAACAAAGGGCGATGATGCCTATATTTTAACCACCAAGCTTTTTTGCGGTCATTGCAAGGAAATGATGATAGGTGTTTGCGGCACAGGCAAGTCGGGAGCTGTATATCACTATTATGTATGTAAAAGTGCAAGGAAGAAGAAATGCGAAAAGAAGTCTATCAGCAAACAACTGATTGAAGACCTTGTTATTAACGAGTGTCTTAAAATGCTGACAGATGAAAAGATGCAATATATAGCCAAAAAGATTTCTGAAGAGTGTAACAGAAATCCCGACAACCTCTCTATCAAAAATCTCAAAAGCTTAATCAAGGAAATTGATGAAGCCATTGAAAACATGTGGTTATCTATTGAAAAAGGCGGAGATGCAGTAGCACTTACGGAGCGAATCAACCGCCGTCAGGCAGAAAAAGAAGAGCTTGAGGAACAGCTTGCCATTGAACAAAACAAGAGAGTGCTTCTCAGTGAAGCTCAGATTTTGGCCTTTCTTAATTATGTTTGTGAGATGCCTGGTGATGATATGGCAAAACGCAGAGCAATCATAAATATCTTTGTTCATTCGGTTTATCTTTACGATGATCACCTAACGCTGATTATCAATGCAAGCAATAAGCCAGTCACTATAGATGACATTCCGCTTGATGATATTGAAGCAGCCTTCAACGGCGAAAAATCAGCCATGGAGCAATGTTCGAACACCTCGGACATTGTTCCACCAAAAGCAAATAATCCGAAACTATTGCCAATCGGCGACGGTTTCGGATTTTTTGTTTGGTTATAAACGCTTTTATATAAATCATAATTCCCGGCTGAGCTGGGGGTTATGATTTATATAATTTTAAATGCGTGATTCATCGGACCTGAATCTTTTCCCAAATCAAGCATTACGGAAAGTGCTCCTGAAATATAATGTTTTGCATTTCGGATTGACTCATCAAGTGATAAGCCTTTTGCAAGGTTTGCTGCAATAGCTGAGGAAAGGGTACAGCCTGTGCCATGTGTGTTCGGGTTGTTTATTCTTTTTCCATCAAGCCATTTGACGCAACCGTTTGAATAAAGAAGGTCGTTTGCATCGTTAATGTTGTGTCCACCCTTGAGAAGCACAGCGCAACCATATTTGTCGCCGATTGATTTTGCGACATTCAGCATATCTTTCTTGCTCTGTATTTTTTCACCTGACAAAACTTCCGCTTCGGGAATGTTCGGAGTTACAACCGTTGCAATAGGCAACAGTTTTTCAATAAGAGTTTGTAGAGCTTCGGTTTTCATCAATTCTGAACCACTTGTTGCAACCATAACAGGGTCAACAACAATGTTTTTGGCATTATAAAATTTAAGTCTTTCGGCAATAACAGAAATAAGTTCCGATGATGAAACCATACCGATTTTAACTGCATCGGGATAAATATCCTCAAACACCGCACCGATTTGTTCTTTTAAAAATTCGGGTGTAGATTCAGATATTGCAAAAACTCCCGTTGTGTTTTGTGCGGTTAATGCAGTAATTGCACTCATCGCATAAACACCGTTCATAGTCATTGTTTTAATATCTGCCTGAATTCCTGCCCCGCCGCTACAATCGCTTCCCGCTATTGAAAGCGCTGTTTTCATCGGTGCAGCAAATTTCCAGAAGCCTTGCATATCCGTATAATCCGTTATGTAAAAATCACAAAGCGCTTTTACTTCAGCCTGATTTTCTTCAGATTTATCGTAAATTGCAACAACTCTGAAGCCGTCTTTTTTTGCTGTTCTTATTGCATAAATCGCATCTTCAAAAACAACGGTATCATCTTTGGGAGTACTGAGATGCTTTAGAGCTTCACGATAAATATCGGATTCATCTTTGCTGTGCCCGACAGATGTACAAGTGAAGATTTCTGAAAAGCATTCGTTGATTCCGCATCTTTCAAGTGCCGCTTCTACAAGATATTTGTCCGTTGCGGTTGCTATACACATCTTAACACCGATATTATGAAGATGTTTTACAAAATCATAAGCACCGGGTTTCAGCTGAACCTCATTTATGTAATACTTTTCTACCATTCGGTTTACATCGTCCATTATTTCGTCAACAGACAGAGTAACACCATATTCGCTTTTATAATAACAGGCTGCGTTGTAAAGACTCATTGTTTTGAAGGTTTCATTCAGATTTTCTTTCGGCTCGTATCCTAATGAACGAAGATAAATTTCACCAATCGTATCCCATATAAACATTGAGTCAAAAAGTGTGCCGTCAAGGTCAAATATTGCACCTTTAATCATTTTTCATCAAATCCTTTGCAAGTGATAGCAGTGTTTCAGCTTCTTTTTCAGGATTTTCAGCTTTCATAATTGCCGAAACAACACAAATGCCTGAAATGCCGATACCTTTAAGAATATCAAGGTTATCTTTATTCAGACCGCCGATTGCATTAACCGGAATAGGCACAGCTTTTGTTATTGCATCAAGAGTTTCAGTTGAAGTGAGAACGGTTACAACTTTGGTAGTTGTAGGATAAATTGCACCCACTCCGAGATAATCAGCGCCTTGCTCATAAGATTCTTTTGCCCAAGGAACTGTTTTAGCAGTAGCACCGACAATTTTATCATCGCCCATCAACTTTCTTGCAGTAGCAATAGGCATATCGTTTGCGCCAACGTGAACACCTTCCGCATCAATCGCAAGTGCAACATCAACTCTGTCGTCAATAATCAGAGGCACATTGTAACGCTTTGCAATTTCGTGTACCTTTTCTGCAAGTTCGATATATTCACGGGTGGATTTTTCTTTTTCACGAAGCTGAAGAAGAGTTGCTCCGCCCTTGAGAGCTTGTTCAACACGTAAGAGGAATTCTTCCTCTGTGTAATTCGTACTGTCAGTTATAAAATATAAAGTAGGGTCAAAATTTTTCATAATTATTACCTCATACATACAGATAGTCATTCAGAACCGGCTGCAAGCCTTCCTCTGTAATATCTTTATACATCTTGTTAAGACTTCGGTTGTCATCAATTTCAAACTGTTCATCACCTTGAACAGTTTCGGTTTCCTTGCCCGTATATTTGCTTTCGTGGTCTCCGATACCGGTTGAAACACCTGCGGAAACCTTTGTTGCAGCAATTTTTACAATACCGTTTCTGAACTCGGCACTTTCACGAGAAGATACCGTAATTCCCACATACGGCAGAAAAATACGGTATGCACAAAGCACCTGACACAACTGCTTTTCGTGTACATCAAGAGGATTGATTTTATCGTTATTGATAATAGGTCGGAGTCTCGGACAGGAAAGTGACATCTCTGCGTGAGGATACTTTCTCTGCAAGTAATATACGTGCACTGCACTTGCCAAGCCATCTTTACGGAAGTCCGAAAGTCCGAGCAGAGCTGAGAATGCAACACCACGCATACCGCCACGAAGCGCACGCTCCTGTGCATCAAAACGGTAAGGCCAAACGCGCTTGTGTCCGAGCAGATGCAGTTTTTCATATTTATCCGTATCGTATGTTTCCTGAAATACAGTTACATAGTCCGCACCGCATTCGTGAAGATATCTATATTCATCGGTGTTTACGGGATAAATTTCAAGTCCGACCATACGGAAATATTTTCTTGCAAGTTTACACGCTTCACCGATATATTCCACGTTACTCTGACCTCTGCTTTCGCCCGTGAGAATCAGAATTTCCTCCATACCGCTATCTGCTATAACTTTCATCTCTTTTTCAATCTGCTCCATAGAAAGTTTCATACGCTTGATATGGTTATAGCAGTTAAAACCGCAATATACACAGTAATTTTCACAATAGTTTGCTATGTAAAGAGGCGTAAACAGATAGACAGTATTTCCGAAGTGCTTGCTTGTTTCAAGTCTTGCACGCTCTGCCATTTGTTCCAGAAACGGTTCTGCCGCAGGAGAAAGAAGTGCTTTGAAATCTTCTATCGTACAAGTATTGTGTTCCAATGCCGCTTTAACATCATCAGCAGTATATTTTGAATAGTCATAGGAGTTCATCTGTGCCATAACATTTGCACAAATATCTGACTCGATTATCTCCATTCCGGGCATATATTCCATATGGTTTTTACGGAATGAGGGCTCGTTTTCAAGTCTGTGCTTTTTCTCAAGAGCTTCAGGTGACAGATGCTCCGAATCTACAAAAAATTGATTTTCCATATCTTCTCCTTAATCTCTGAGGAAGCCTGTCAGAGGATCAGAAGCTGATGCTCCTCGGGTTAACACTCTGCCAAGTCCTGCAAGGTAAGCTTTTCGTCCTGCTTCTATAGCATTCTTAAACGCAAAAGCCATCATAGGCAGGTCGCCTGCAGTAGCAAGGGCGGTGTTTGCCATAATTGCCGCCGCACCCATTTCCATTGCTTCACAAGCCTGAGACGGTCTGCCGATACCTGCGTCAACTATAATGGGCAGGTCAATTTCATCAATGAGAATCTGAATAAATTCTTTGGTTGCAAGACCTTTGTTTGAACCGATAGGTGAAGCAAGAGGCATTACTGAAGCCGCACCTGCATTCACAAGATCACGGGCAACATTAAGGTCAGGATACATATACGGCATAACAACAAAGCCTTCGTTTGCAAGAATCTCTGTTGCTTTGATTGTTTCTTGATTATCGGGAAGCAGATATTTTGAATCACGCATAATTTCAATTTTAACGAAATTACCGCAGCCAAGTTCTCTTGCAAGACGGGCAATACGCACAGCTTCTTCCGCATTCCTTGCACCGCTTGTATTGGGGAGAAGTGTAATACCTTCAGGAATGTAATCAAGTATGCTTTCCTGTTCTTTTGTATTCGCACGGCGTACTGCAAGAGTAATAATCTCTGCACCTGCATCCTTTACAGCCGCTTCAATGAGTTTCATTGAGTATTTACCCGAGCCGAGAATAAAACGTGAGTTGAATTCGTGTCCGCCGATTATGAGTTTGTCATTTTTCATTGAGTTTTCCTTCTTTCTTTAAGCTTCAAATTGTTCTGTCAGAATTCGGAGTACGGTATGTGCCTGATGTGCCGCACAGAGCATCACACGGGATGCAACAAGACTGCCTTCTGATTGTACGTCGCTCGTTCCGTCACCGCAGATATAAAACCGCTTTGATATTCTTCGTGTCTGAATTGCGTTGGCACTGCCGAATCCCGCCATACCTGATGCGGCGACCAGATACTTTTCAGGCATTTTTTCAAGTACAAGATTAACAAGCATCGCTTTAGATTCTGCATCGTCAAATGCTTCGCAGATAACGTCTGCTTTTTCAAGAAGCACTTTGGCATTATTTTCACTAATGCGAACCGAATAAGTTTCGATTGTCGCATACGGAGCAATTTCAAAAAGGTTTTCCTTCAAAGCCTGCGTTTTGCTCATACCAATCTGATTGGCTTTATATTGCTGTCGGTGTAGGTTTGTGATGTCAACACTGTCGAAATCAATAAGAATCAGTTTGCCGATACCTGCACGGGCAAGGGCAAAAGCTATGTTTGAGCCAAGTCCGCCGAGACCGCATATTGCAACGGTTGCGGATTCAAAATTCTTCTGTATCTTTTCACCGTGTCTTTCCGATAAGGCGGCATACCATTCTTCTTTTGTCGGAATCAGCTTAACCACCTCCCACAAAGCTTACAACTTCAATAATGTCACCGTCCTGCAGTAAAGTTTCACCGTATTGAGATTTAAAAACAATGTCACCGTTACGCTCAACTGCAATTCTTTTCGGGTTGTAATTTGTAGTTGCAAGATATTCTGTGATGGTTTTTCCCGCAACGTTAAGTTCTTCACCGTTGATTTTTACCATAAAAGCACCTCCTAAAAAAACAAAAACGGTAAGCTGCCGATTTGGTAACTTACCGTTGAGAAGATGTGTTTTAAAAGAAAAAGTGACGAAAAATCTGAAACAGCTTCAGATTGATTTCGCCACGTTGAAACACTTTTATATTCAGGCATCCCTACGTTGGCATTATCCAAATCAGGTTATCGGTCGAAGGTTTTACCTTCCTCTCAGCCTGTAACACAAGCTCCCGTCTGTTAAATTGTAATTGTATTA
>CALCTT010000011.1 GCA_937906895.1 uncultured Clostridia bacterium
GCGGAATATCTCTCCTCTTTTTTTGGTTTTCTATGAGAATCGGGTGATTCATAAACCGCACCTTCCTTTACTGCGAAAAATCATCGCAAAATCGTAAAAATCATTGAATTCTTTAAAAAACTCACCCGAACAGGTGGTTTTTTCCTAAAAACCCCCAAAACGGGGGGTGCAAAACGGACAAAAAAATCAATATAATCAAATCATAACAGTATCTTTTCTAAATATAATTATAGATTATATTTTTCTTTTTTTCAAGAACATACGAGAAATACTACCCAAAAAGGTAGTATGTGTGTCAAATCCCCCTATATTGGGCAGGTTACGTTTTCAGCTTGACAAAGTATAATTATCCTTGAAGAGGTGGCGTATGGGAATACTGAATTATTTCGATTATATTGCTTTGGCAGAAAACGAACATAAGAGGCTGCTTGAAATTTATCCCGAGCTGGAAAGCCTATCGAGACGCGAACTTGAGGTTTTTGCTCAGCTTCTTACCGACAAAACGCAGGCACAGATAGCGGAGGATTTGTTTATTACACATTCTTCCGTGCATTTCCATTGCAAAAACATATACCGTAAACTCGGTATAAAAAGCCGTAAACAAATATTGATAAGATATAAAGATTTATAAGGAGGAACCTTTATGGGATTTCTGGAAAGAATTTTGAGAAAAGGAATAAGCGATGGTGTAAGCAAGGCGGTTGGAGATGCAATAAGCAAAGCTATTAAACCTTCTGTAACAGAATTTGCCAATAAAACCACACAGCAGTTTGACGATGCAGCCCGTAATGCACAGTCATCGCAGACATACGCCTATGCTCCTTTTGTTCAGAAAACATACAACACCGATGACAATTATTTTGCATCTGTTATCACCGAAGCAAGCTTCCCCGGTTATTCAATCTCAACAAATGTTCACGCCAAAAACTTTGATGCAAGTGCGCATCCGAGCTGCTACCCGATTTCATACCTTTTCTCAAACGGTTCTCAGCCTAAACTTGCAGTTCTTGTTATGAACAAGAATCAGTACCGTTCTATGATTGCAAAAGGAACTTACAAGGTTCTTGACGATAACGGCATTCCTTACATCCGTTTCTTCAAGGGAATGGAAAACGAAAGCGGATATGTCATTAACCGAATAAGAGAAAACCTTAGATAATTTTTGCTTAAAACAGAGAGAAAAGCTTTATGCGCCTGTGAAGAACCCAGCACGGAACTTTATGAGTTTTGCAGGCAGCCGTTTCGTGTACGGTTTCGTATCGCAAAATTGCGATGTTAAATCATTTTCTCTCTGTTTTTTTATTTAATGATTTATGTGCGTAATTGATAAACTGTTTGAAAAGGAAATATGGGAATCCTTTTTTATTCACAAAATTGAGCAGGGAAACATAAGCGAAAAGGATACTGCAGACCTTCGGAGGTTTATTGACGGCAAGGAATATCTTCCCGTTGCAGGCAGAATCAGAATCAATCAAAGCTTTTCAGCTCCGCAAAAAACGCTTATCAGCAAATCAAAGGCAGGCAGAAAAAGAACTGTATATACTTTTGGCAGAGAAGAAAACTATGTTTTAAAGCTGATTTCCTTTCTTCTTCGTGATTATGATTATCTTTTTTCACCGAATCTTTATTCCTTCCGAAAAGAATCGGGAGTTAAAAAAGCCGCAGAGGATGTTATGAAAATCAAGGATTTGGATGACAGATATGTCTACAAAGCCGATATAAGTGACTATTTCAACTCGGTTGATGTTGATATTCTTCTTCCGAATTTAAAAAAAGCTTTAAGTGACGATTCAGAATTATATTTGTTTTTTGAAACACTTCTCCGAAATCCGTATGTGCAGTATAACGGTGAATTGCTTGAAGAACGAAAAGGGATTATGGCAGGTGTTCCCGTATCTGCATTTCTTGCAAATTTTTATCTGCGTGAGCTTGATGAATATTTCTTCAGTCGAAATATTCCCTATATCCGATATTCGGATGACATTCTTGTTTTTGCAAAGGATGAATCTGAACTTGACGAAAGCATCAAGGCTATAAAAAACTGCCTTTTTTCAAAGAAACTCACCATCAATCCCGATAAGGAAACAATAACAAATCCGGGCGAAAAATGGACTTTCCTCGGCTTTTCTTATCACAACGGAATAATTGACATCAATGATGTTTCTTTTGAAAAGCTCAAAGCAAAAATGCGAAGAAAAGCAAGGTCACTTTCTCGCTGGGCGGGCAAGAAAAAATTACCCGGAGAATATGCGGCAAGAGCTTTTGTAAAACGGTTCAACACAAAGCTTTATGATAATCCAGTTTACAGCGAGCTGACGTGGACACGGTGGTTTTTCCCTGTTATAAACACCGATGAAACTCTGAAAAAGATTGATGAATATATGCAGGAGTGCATCCGTTATCTCGCAACGGGAAAAAGAACAAAATCACGCTATAATTTCAGATACGAGGACATAAAAAATCTCGGCTACAGAAACCTTGTAAATGAATATTATAAATTCAAAAATGTTGATAATGTCTGATTAACAGGGAAAAGAGGATGAAATGGAAAATTTTAAAAAACTGACAATTCTTCATTCAAACGATATGCACGGAGATTTTCTTGCCGAGGAAATTGACAGCAGCCTTGTGGGCGGAGTTTCAATGCTTTCGGGGTATGTCAACAAGGTCAGAGCGAAAGCTGAAAACTGCATTTACTGCGTTGCGGGCGATATGTTCAGAGGCTCTGTTATTGACTCGGAATTTCAGGGAGTATCGACAATCGAAATTATGAATATGCTTGCCCCGGATGTTGTGACCGTCGGCAACCACGAGGCGGATTACGGAATTGCACACCTCCTGTTCATTGAGAAATGTGCCAAATTTCCGATTATCAACGCAAACCTTTATATAAAAACAAACGGTGCAAGGCTTTTCAAGCCTCACCATATAGCTGAAATTGACGGAATGAAAATTCTGTTTATCGGCATTCTGACCGAAGAGGTGCTTGCACTTACAAAAAAAGACGGACTTATCGGCACATTTGTTGACATCAACGAAGCTGCCTGCGAGGTCGGAAGAATATGTAACACCTATAATGCCGTTGATGTTGACCTGACCGTTCTTCTTACACACATCGGCTTTGAGGAAGACAAAGAGCTTGCCGCAAGGCTTGACCCTGCGTGGGGTGTGGATATTATCATCGGAGGTCATTCGCATACTTTCATCACCGAGCCCGAGGTTGTAAACGATATTATTATCGTGCAGGCGGGAACGGGCACCGATCAAATCGGAAGATTTGACATAATCGTCAACACCGACGAAAACCGTGTTGACAGCTATAACTGGCAGAGCATTCCCATATGCAAAGAAACCTGCCCGAGAGATGAAGCACTTGAAAAGATAATTGAATTCTACAAAGGTCAGACTGACAAAAAATACAGCCGCCTTGTTACGAAATTCAAACGCCGGCTTACCCATCCGTCACGCTACCGTGAAACAGAAATCGGCGGACTTTTTGCCGACATACTGTGCGAAAGCCTCGGACTTGATGTTATGCTTCTCGGTTCGGGAAGCCTGCGAAGCACAGAACTCGGTCCGATTGTTCTCTTCTCCGATTTTGTCGAGTGCTTTGCGTATGACGATGCAGCCCATATGCTGTCGGTAACGGGTAAACAGTTCAGGCGGATGATTGAATTTATGCTCCGTGATGAGGTCTGGACAGGCTCGCATTGCGAATTTTATCAGCTTTCAAGGGGAATGAGGGTTGTTTATAACCGCAGCACTCATGAATTCAAGGATTTTTCTCTTAACGGGGAACCGATTGATGACAACAAAATCTATAAAATCGGGCTTCAGCATTATCATTTTATAAACTTTGAAAGCTTTTTCTCGGTTTCATATGATGAAATATGCAAAAACGGCAGACCGAGAATTCTTTCAACCTCCTGCAGAGAGATACTTGACGAATATCTTTCCGCACATCAGAATCTTGACCATAAGATTGACGGAAGACTTGTGGTTGAATAAGCTCATTCGAGCATTTCATAAAAAATATATTCAAAGAGGAGGAAAATGCAATGAAAAAATTATTGGCATTTTTGCTGTCATTGATTTTGCTATTATCTGTTTTCTCGGTGATGACATTTGCGGCGGAGGAAAACGATATATCGAAATTTGAACTGCCTGCCCCGAAAGCACCGAATTACTTCGTCTATACTGACGGTAACGCAACCGAAGGTCATCACGACCATCTGCGAATGATCATGGTCGCCGATCCCGAGGTAGCGCTTCTTGCGGCAGAGTACGACCGTGACAGCGAGGCTTTTTACAAGAAATACGGTCTTTGGTCATTTGAGATCGTAATGCAATACGACGTATCGCTGGATGGCGAGGACTATTGGCAACACAACGAGGAATGGGACACCAACTGGTACACAGACGGTATAGGAAACGGCTATCCGTATGTATCCCTACGAAGTGAACTGATGGAGGACTTCGAGTTCTTCTGGCTGACCTACTACGAAGGCCCCGATTCCGATACCTTCGTTCCTTATAAGCCCGCCATTCTTACCGAGAAGTTTACGGGTGACGGCTACGAGCAAGATATCTATTCCTTCGATGTGGAAAATCACAGTCTTTACATCCGCTGCCGCTACTATATGGAGTGGGAGCCTTTGGTGAAGAACGATGACGGCGAAGGCCCCGGTGAAAAGCAGTCGAAGTTCTCCGATTGGTCGGAAAGTGCTGTGTTCGGCAAGAACGGTACGCAGATCGTTCCCGACGAGCCTACTACATATGCAGCTCCCATCATCTCTGATATGAAGATCGTGCTTTCCGAGGGCGACGAGAACAGCCACATTGAGTACGCACAGACCACGCCCGAATCGGTTTGGATAAACGGCGTGTACTACCTGATGAAAGAAGAAGGTCAGTTCGACGGGCTTGAAACGCAGGTCAGCATTGACGGCGGTGAATGGATCGAGTTCAGCACCGCAGATTCCGGGGATGATTGGTGCCTCTGGAACGGCAGCCGAGGCGCGTACAATGATGACGTACCCATTGAGGAAAATACCAACGTCAAGCTCCGCATCCGCTTCACCGGCACCCACGGCCCCTCCGAATGGTCGAACGTGCTTGAGTTAAACGGCGGCGGTACACAGGAGAATCCCGGCGAAACGAACAAGGCACCGGAAGAAAAGCCCCCTGCGGACGAAAAGGATAAATGTTCTCTCTGCGGATTCTGCCCCATACCGCTTGGACTGTGTATCTTCATTTGGATCGCTATTGCAATCGTGGTTATTCTTGTGATCGTGATCATTATCGTGAACCTGACCAAAAAGAAAAAATGCCCCAATTGTAAGACCAAATGCGAAAAGAAAGACAAATGCTGCCCCAACTGCGGTCAGCGACTAAAATAATACGAAAGTGAGGAATGCATAATGAAAAAATTATTTGCACTTTTACTGGCTATGATGCTGGTATTCTCTCTCGCAGCTTGCGGAGATAACAACACGACCGATCCCGACAAGGATAACCCCGGCACTTCTCAAAGTGGCAATCAGGGCGGCACCGAGAATCAGGGCGGCGAGGAAAATAACGGCGGCTCTACCGGAAAGCTTCCCGAAGGATTGAAGGCTTACATTGGACAGTATCCTTTCCTTGAAAATCTCGTGTTCCCCGATGATGCCAACGTTACCGAGTTTGATGACAGCGACTACAGCGGCGATAAGATGGTCAGCATCACCATTGAGTCAATGGATGAAAGCAAATTGAATGCTTACCTCGATAAGATAGACGCGACTAAGGAAGATGGATATGACTTCGCAGCGGTTATGAATGATGACGGCGATCCCGTCATGGTTATTGATTTCTCGTCGATCAGCAATGGACGTATTCGCATCGATGCTTACGACTACGGTACCGCTTCCGGTTCCGCAACTCTCTCCACCGCAACCATCGACGGCTACGACATTCCTGACGTAGCGTTGAAGTACGTGGGAACCTTTGAGAAGGCGTATGATGATACCGACAAGGTTTTCTATATTAAGGCGACCGACGTTACCGAGGGATCTTTTGATGCACTTGTTGACCATTATGCAGCTAACGGCGGCACTCTTGACACGGAGTATTCCACATCTTCCGAGAAATTGTTTACTTTCTCTTGGGGAAAGGTTATCGCAACTCGTCTTGGCTCAAAGCTCTCCATTGAAATTACTCTCAACTAATCTGTAATAGGATGGGTTTACAAGAAACAACAGATTGGAGATGACGCTATGAAAAGAATTATATCTATTCTCTTGGCAATGATGATGCTCTTATCCCTTGCCGCTTGCGGTAACAACGAAACCCCTACCGGCAGCAATGGCAATAACCCCGGCACATCGCAAACCGACAATCAGAGCGGCGAAAACAATGATGACGGTCAGGACTACGAAAACGCAGGTTTCAATAAGGCACAGCGTAAAGTAATTGCCGAACAAATCGGTGTAACCACCGAAGGCGAAAAGGTTGTATTTATGTATGAGGTAGAAGATGACGATGAAGTAGTTTACTATGACGTATATGACCAATTCAACGGAACAACTTGCCGCTATACCGATTATCGTTTCTGCAAAAACAAAGATGCTTATGACGGGGAAGCCAACGATATGGACGGCGATTACGACGACCTTACTGCTAACGAGAAAGACCTGTACCTTTTCGGCAGCGAAGAAGCAAAGTTTTCTTGGGCGGGAACATGGCAGTCTGTTGTGGATGACTACAACAACGGTCTCAGAGCCGCAGACTATGTGATTGTTGAATAAATATCTGATCACAGCACCAAAAACGATATTAAAGCACAAAGTTTTAATATAACCTAATAACCAAGGAGGAAATTACAATGAAAAAACTTTTAGCAATCTTACTTGCCGTTGTTATGCTTCTCACCTTCGCCGCCTGCGGTGACAAAGACGGTGAAACAACAACTGCGGCAAACGGCGAAAACAACGAAACAATCAATGCCCAGGATGTTGTTGACAAGGCTCTTGAAGAAGCTGAAGAACACGAATCCTTCAGTCAGGGTGCGGTTGAGTATTATCTAAAAAAGGCTGTCGGCATCAAGTTTGATGACATCAAGCCTGACTGGGAATGGAAGCTGAAATCAAAATATTCCGCATATGCCGATGACCCTGCTTCGGGCACAGGCCACGCAGTAATCACCTTTACCAAAG
>CALCTT010000012.1 GCA_937906895.1 uncultured Clostridia bacterium
TCTTCTGCACTACTGTGCATGGACCAGCTTCAACAACTGTAACAGGAATTACTTTTCCGTTTTCGTCGAAAAGCTGTGTCATACCGATTTTTTTACCGATAAGACCTTTTTGCATTTTTATTTCCTCCTTTGGTTATTGGTCGGTATGTACCGACTTGACCTTGCTCGATGTCTTGTTCTTAAAGATTAAATATTAGAGTTTAATCTCGATATCAACACCGGCAGGAAGCTCAAGACTTGTAAGAGCCTCAACTGTTTTGTTTGAGGGTCTTAAAATGTCGATAAGCCTTTTGTGTGTTCTCTGCTCAAACTGTTCACGGCTGTCCTTGTACTTATGAACAGCACGAAGGATTGTAACGATTTCCTTTTCTGTAGGAAGCGGAACTGGACCTGAAACCTGAGCGCCTGTACGCTTTGCAGTTTCAACAATCTTTTCTGCTGCCTTGTCAACAAGGTCATGGTCATAACCCTTAAGTCTGATTCTGATTTTCTTACCTTTTGTTGCTGCCATTTTGTTTCCTCCTAAATTACTGGGCACGTTATTTTACTTGCAACTCATCCGGGTGTTTCCACCCTTCCGTTTTAAAAACCGAAAAATCGGCTCTGATTTTTCGGACGGCGTAAAATAGCGCAGAATGCTCCTGCAAGTACCGTTATGGCATAGTTGGGTTATAGCCACAAGGTTTTAAAAGCATTATTGGTCGCCCGATTTAAAATCAGACATACTCCACGGTAATTCCCTGCATCTTTGTGCAGCCACCTACCGCTTCAACGCATATCGCACACTTCTTATGAATAGGCATAATACGCCCATTCCCACGCGTGCCTTGATATTCTAACACATAATTTGTGAAAAAGCAATAACTTTTTTAAAAAAAGTTTGTTAAAAACAGAGAAATTTTTTTGCCTAAATTCAGACACAATATCTTGTGTTTTGGGCTATTTTAAATACTATTTCTGTATGATTTTTATTATGAAAAATACTCTATATATAATATGTATGATAAAAAACCTCCGAAAAAAAGAAAAATACGGCAGATTTCTCCACCGTATTGACAAACTATATGTTTTTTGCTCGTTCAAGAGCTGTATCTATATTAGGACAGAAATTATCCTTACCAACTGATTTATAGAGTCCTGATTTTTTCATAGCATTAAGAGGTTGTTCATTAACATGAGAGAAAATCAGTGTTACATCTTTTGACTGACACTTCTTGTATAGATTTTCAAGTGAATTCATAGCAGTAGCGTCAATAGCAGGAACGCCTCTCATTCTGAGGACAAGACACTTTGTGTATTCCTTAAGCTGAATATCAAGAATTTTATCAGCAGCACCAAAGAACATAGGTCCTGTAATCTCATAAACACGGACATTCTTAGGAACAACCTTCAAATCAAGACTATCAGCATCATTTTCGCTATCAATATATTTCCAACCTTTTACTGCAGTTTCTTCACTCATTCGTTTCATAAAGAGCATTGCAGCAAGAATCATACCCACTTCAATAGCAATTACAAGGTCAAAGATTACAGTAAGGCCAAAAGTGATTACCATAACTATAATATCGTTTTTTGGTGCACTTTTTAATATATGTATAAATTTCTTATATTCACTCATGTTAAATGCAACCATAAAGAGGATTGCTGCAATAGTCGGCATTGGAATAAGTCCCGCAAGTGGCATAAGGAACAAAAGCACAAGAAGAAGTACAACTGCATGAACCATACCTGCCACAGGAGTTCTGCCTCCGTTTTTTGCATTTGCTGCAGTTCTTGCAATAGCACCTGTTGCAGGAATACCACCAAAAAGAACAGATGCGATATTGCCAACGCCCTGAGCCACAAGCTCAGCATTTGAGTTGTGTCGTGAATTTACCATACTGTCAGCAACAACACAGGAAAGCAAAGATTCAATGGCTGCCAAAATTGCAATTGTAAATGCATCGGGTAAAACTGCTGAAATAGTTTCAAAACTAATATCCATACCGGTTAATGCAAATTTCGGAAAGCCTGATGGAATTGTATAAAGCTCACCGATTGTAAACACACCACTATCAAGTCCGGGAATAAATTTAACCATCAAAGCACCAACAATAACTGCAACAAGTGATGGTGGAACTCTTTTTTCAATTTTAGGATATATAATAAGTATAGCAAGTGAAACAGCACCGACTAACAATGCCTGCCAACTGAATGTACCGATAGCGTGAATATTTGCTTCGATTTTTTCAATAGTTTCAATAGGTTTAACACCGTCTGCATACTGAAGACCAAGAAAGTCCTTAATCTGACCGATAAAAATTGTAATAGCAATACCTGCAGTAAAACCTGTTGTAATTGTATAAGGTATAAATTTAATAAGTGAACCCAATTTAAATATACCCATTAAAACAAGGAAAATACCCGCAAGGATTGTTGCTATAATCAATCCGCTCATACCTTGAGTTGCAACAATTCCTGCCACAACAGTTGCAAACGCTGCCGTAGGTCCTGCAATCTGAACTCGGCTACCACCCAAAAACGAAACCATAAAACCCGCAAAAATTGCTGTATAAACACCACAAGCAGGTTCAACACCTGATGCCAAAGCCAAGGCAATCGACAATGGCAATGCAATAATTGCGACAATCACACCTGCGACAATGTCCTTTACAAGCTGGTCTTTTGAGTAGTTTTTGACTGTACTGAAAAACTTTGGTTTAAGATAAAAATTCTTCAAATAAATCACTTCCGTTTGTGTGTTAAAAATTTACCGAGAAGAATATTAGCACTTTTCTTTCAGCTCGTCAATATAATATTACGTAAAATTTAAAGTTTATGGGAATAAACCAATACCCGTTGGTATCACGGTAGGGCGGGGTCTTGACCCCGCCGAAAGTCAACACACGAACCAACAACTAAGTTTGCCTAACGACAAGTAAAGTTGTATAAATACAGTGAAGTTACTTTGTAGTGACGTTGCACCTAACGGTGCAGTGGCAAACTTTACTTCACTTTTCAACGAAAAACTTCACTCTGATAAGAACTTCACTTTTTTCAGAAAAACTTCACGAAAACATTAGTTCTGCGACGCTGAATATATAATATAACCAATTGATTCGGGTCGTAGGGTCGCTTCACGAAGCGTCCGATTTGTATTTGCTGTATACCTCAGAACTTTAACAAAGTTTGTTAAAAATCAGAGAAATTTTTAAGCATAATTTCAGGCACGATATCTTGTGTTTCAGGCTGTTTCAAACACTAATTCCGTATGATTTCTTAATAAAAAATTTTGTATATACAATATATGTAGAAAAATAAAAGGTGAACAACTAATGTCCACCTTTTCCATTATTCTAAACCTGCAACTTGTCTTAAAATCATGCGTGCATCAATTGCAGAAACTATATCATCATCATTCATATCAACATCTTTTAATTTCTCATCATTGATTAGTGTAATTTCTGCTACATGTTGAAGAACCACACGTGCGTCTACTGCTGTAACTAAACCATCTCCATCAGCATCACCTAATTTAACCTCGGAATGCTTCAAATCTTCCATATCATCAACATATGGTTTTAAATCGAATTGAGCAATATCTACAACAGAGCCATTTGAATATACAACTACAGGTTTTCTTGTTGCATAACCATGAATCTCTGTTGCTGAATCAACAACATAAATTTCTTTCAAAGCAGGGCAATCACAAAAAGCTTCACTTTGTATTGAAACAAGGCCCTTATTTGTTACCACTGTTTTAATATTTACACTTCCCCTAAACGCGTCAAAACCTATCCTTTCAGTATGTGCTGGAATAACAAGTCTTTCTGTGCTTGACCCACAAGCATAACCTATAATTCGATTGTGTGGTTTGTAATATAAAATATCCCCTGTTGATTCAAGAAACTCATTATTTTCGTCAACAGTAATCTGTTCAAGAGAACTTGTATATGGAATAATCGGTTCCATTGTATTGACTAATTCAGGAATGTGTAATGTTTTTAAAGAAGAGCACTTTGCAAAGGCATGTGTACCGATACTTTCAAGAGTGTTCGGCAAATGTATCTCACTCAAAGATGTCATTCCCATAAAAACACTTAAACCCAATCTTTCAACGCCTTCTGAGATATACAATTTTGTTATATCAGTTCTTTCTCTAAATCCAGATTTAATATATAATACTTTTTTTCCATCTATCTCTGTAGGAATTACAACCTCACCACCAGTGCCATTATAATCTGTAATTGCTATTCCATCTTCATAGCTCACATATTCAAATTCTGTTTCTGCCATTACAATAATTGTACAGGAAAAAACTATTAAAAAAGCAATAATCAATGATATCGTTTTTTTCACTTTCACCACTCCAAATAACAAAAATTATATTTCAAGTATATATCATTAAGATATTCACATTTATATTTTAATAAAAATATTTACTAAAGTCAATAGTAAACATTTTTACTTGTTATAATTTTTTAGGTGATGCATATGAATTATACTAAAATTTTAAGAGACCTACGAGAAGACAGAGATTTAACTCAAAAACAAGTTGCTGAACTACTTGGTACATCACAAACGATGTACGCCAGATATGAACGTGGCGCAAACGAATTGCCCTTACGTCATCTAGTGAAGCTTTGTAAATTTTATAATATTTCTGCTGACTACATTCTTGGAATAAATAACTCAAAAAAATAATTCTCTCCCTCGTTTTGTTGGGAGAGATTTTTACTTTTTAAAAACCAAGTTGAATCAGGACGATGTGGGCATCGTCCCCTATAAAACGGTATTTAAATGCTTTCTTTGCCTGTATATGCTTTCACAAGAACTTTAAGCTGTTCGACTGTGTCGAATTTTGCACCTGACTCCACAATTGCTGACCTTATTGACACAGGAAGAGAATCAAAATATGTTTTTACTTCCATACTCATATTATTCATAAAAAATCACCTCGGTAATATTTTACCAAGGTGACATTATTTTATACATTATAAAACCTTTGACAAGAAATCCTTAAGTCTTGGATTTTGTGGATTGTCGAAGAATTCATTAGGTGTGTTTTCCTCAATGATTTTACCTTCATCCATAAAAATTACTCGAGTAGCAACCTCGCGGGCAAATCCCATTTCGTGAGTAACAACAACCATTGTCATACCCTCACGAGCAAGATTTTTCATAACATCAAGAACTTCACCAACCATTTCAGGGTCAAGTGCTGAAGTAGGTTCGTCGAAAAGCATAACTTCAGGCTCCATACAAAGAGCACGAACAATAGCCACACGCTGTTTCTGTCCACCTGAAAGCTGACTTGGATAAGCATCTGCTCTGTCCTTAAGCCCTACTCTGTCAAGAAGCTCAAGTGCTTTGCTTTCAGCCTCCTCCTTTTTCTTGCCAAGAAGTGTTGTAGGAGCAATCGTCATATTTTTTATGATATTCATATTGTTGAAAAGATTGAAATGTTGGAACACCATACCCATCTTCTGACGGTGAAGGTTAATATTAACCTTTTTATCGGTAATGTTGACACCATTGAAATTAATTGTTCCATCTGTAGGCATTTCAAGAAGATTCAATGAGCGGAGAAAGGTTGATTTGCCACTTCCGGAAGGACCGATTACAACAACCACTTCGCCCTTTTTAAAATTAGCATCAATACCATCAAGAGCTTTAACCTGTCCACCGAGATAATGTTTTTTAAGCCCTCTAACTTCAATAATATTATCGCTCATTACGACGAAGCCTCCTTTCAATAATAGCAACAATTTTTGTAAGAAGCACAACTGTCACAAGATATACAATTGCAACTACTATAAGAGGCATAAACGCTTCAAAAGTTATACCTCTAATTCTTTCACCTGCTTTTGTAAGGTCAAGAATTCCTACATAGCCTGCAATTGATGTCTCCTTAAACAGAGCAATAAGTTCATTAAGAAGTGTCGGAAGAGTTGACTTTATAGTCTGAGGTATCACAATGTACCTCATTGTCTGAAAATAACTAAATCCCAATGAACGACCTGCCTCAAACTGGCCATTATCTATTGACATAATACCGCCACGGAAGATTTCAGCAACATAAGCACCTGAGTTAAGACCAAATGCAACAATTGCAATTGGAATATCCTCTGCAGAAACGAGAATAACAAAGTACCATATCATAAGCTGAACAACAACAGGTACACCTCGCATAACTGTTATATAAGTTTTTGCAATTGCATTAAGAATCTTGAGAACATAATAACCTATGCCACCCCTAATTCTCAAAGCTTCTTCATTCTTATCGTACGATGAACGGACGGCAGCCAAAATAATGCCTACCACCAAGCCAAGCAATAACGCAAAAATAGTAATTACTACCGAATTGATAAAACCTTCAGCAATCCACTCCCAACGGTCATCGGTAATAAAACACGAAATAAAAGTTTCTTTAAGTTCACTAAACCATAAACTTAGAGCGTTCATATAATGCTCCTCTCATTAATTAAGGGCGGAAACAACCGCCCTTTAATATGTTAAATTCAATGTTAAATTAAATTGCCACAGAAGCTTTTTATTCTGCAGGAATATATTCTTTGATGATAGCATCAATTGTACCATCTGCCTGAAGTTCTGCAAGAGCCTTGTTGATAGAATCAAGAAGCTCTGTATTTTCCTTTGCAACACAGATAGCATAATCCTCATTAGCATATTCACCATCAAGAATTTTAAGGCCATCGCTTGCAGCCACAAATGACTTTGCAGGCTCGTTATCGATGATAACTGCTGTAACCTTGCCTGACTTGAGAGCCTGAACAGCATCTGCACCTGTCTTGTAACGAATCACATTATCTTCACCAAAGCCCCATTTTGCAGGCACATCTGAAGAATAAATATCACCTGTTGTATCCTGCTGAACACCAATCTTGATGCCTTCTTTAACGCCTGCAGGATTTCCGTTTGCATCAAAGCCTGTGTAGAAATCTTCAAATGATACATACTCACTATCTGCAAGAACAATAACGGACTGAATGCCTGTTGCATATGATGTTGAGAAGTTTACACTTTCAAGTCTTTCGTCTGTAACTGTCATGCCAGCCATACCCATATCAAATTTACCTGACTGAACACCACCGATGATAGCACCGAAATCAACGTCCTTGATTTCAAGTTTCATACCAAGTTTATTCGCAATAGCATTTGCAATTTCAACGTCAATACCAACAAATTCGCCACCCTCAACAAATTCGTAAGGAGGGAATGCTGCATTTGTAGCCATTACAAGAGTTGTCTTTGTTTCTTCCTTATCACCGCCACAAGCTGCGAAGCAACCGATTACGATAACAAGAGCAAGAATAACTGAAAGAATTTTAACTGATTTTTTCATTTTAATCTACTCCTTTTATAAATTATTAAAATTAGCAGTTAAATTATATATTCCTTTTCTGTAAAAATCAAGTATTTATGCAAAAATTCACCTCAAAAACAAACTTAAACGCATTTTTATGCATTATTTATATGAATATTCATAGTTTTATGCATAAAAGCAGGAGTACATTATATTACTCCTGCCAATTATTATTATGATTCAATTTCTTAATAATAATTTTTTACAGATTTGTATTAACCCATTCTTGTGCCGGAATATCATCCATATACAAATCCACAACTTCAATATCACCGTTATAAACCTTGACAACAAGATATGCGGATTTTTCTGTAATATTACGATAAGAGTATTTACATTCAACAGAAAATGTATCAATTTCTTTTCTGTTTTCCTCATTCAATCTGATATAATCCGTTCCCTTTGGTTTTGTCGTAGTTGTTTCATCAAAATATGCATAACCTGAAGTCTCTTTAATTATCCCATATCTGTCGTTTCCGTAAAAAACAGATGATTCTATTATACTGAAATTCACATTACCGTTCTCAACACTATAAACTTGTACAGGAAATTTGAATTCTTTTCCGTATTTCTGCAAGTTGTCTTCTGCTTTATTACCATAAGCAATCATTCCTACTGGCACAAGAAGTTGAACAACTATCGATAGAATTAAAATCGGGAACATAACTTTTTTAAACATCTGTGCCACCTCCGTTCAACTGTTCCTGTTTGGATTTTTTAATTGACAGCATCTTCCAGTTAACGAAAAAAATTGATGCACCGAAAACAACAAGCAATCCACCAAAGATAAAGATGTTGTCATCCCCATTGTATGAATAAATTCCCAACAGCTGTGCAAATACAGTTAAAAGACCTAAATTGATAGTCAATATTTTTATTTCCTTTACACCCTGATAAACGAGCATTCCGCCAAATACTATCGACAACGCTGCTCCGATATAATAAATAATATCGTACATAAGATATTTTGTATCCCAGCTTACAACCGGCTCCACATATTTCTCAACAAGTGCATGCACAAACGGCAGAACAATCATAATGAACGGAATTACTATTCTTGCAATTTTAAACGGCTCGTCTTCAAAATCTTCTCGTTTTATTGTTACCACAACTAATGGTATTGCAATGTACAGGACGATTGAAATTACAAAACCAATTAAATCATCACCTATCATACTTGGTGCATCAAACATTGTACCCAATGAAAGACCGAGCATTGTACCGCAAATACCGATTGCTGAAATTGGTTTATATGGTGATGTGACAACTGTGTTGTCCATTGATACGATATATACGCAAAGTAAGTATGAAAGTAACCCTGCAAAAAGGACTGACAATGATTCCGCAAGAATGCCAACGTTGAAACCAGCATAAATCAGCACTGCCATTTGTGGAACGGATGCTATCATTGTTATCCACTGTGCGATTTTACCCCTTACACCGTCTTTATCTCGTGAAAGGTAATATGTGAACAATATTCCTACTGCGAAAAACAGTAATGAAAAGAGTAAATTCTGCCAATTACCGACAGTTGCAATATGAACTGACATATAGTAGTAAAAAGCAAGTGGTACTACAGAATCAAAAATAAATAATATTGGAATTAAAAGTGCAGAATCAATCACAAGATAATCTGTATATGACCAACTAATATGGTGAACACCGTCCACAAGTGCAATTGTTGCAACCGTACCAATTGTCCAGATAATGCCTGCACATTCACGCCAACTTGAATTGTCCTTTTTCTTTAAATATGTAAATAAGGCAAAACCTTGACCTGCAATCATAGGAATTACAGAAAATGCGGTCTTTAAAGACAAACTGAATTCCTGCCAAAAACCAAAAAACAGAATCGCAAGACCTGATGCCACGAAAATTGACCCGACTACAGCAAGAGTAATTTTGATACGATTTTTCTGTTTTGTTTTGTCCTGTAAAATAATGACAGACTTTTTCTCTCCATAAATCAATTCTTCAATATCAACCTCGAGAACCTCTGCCAGCATCTCAAGGGACTCTATATCCGGTTTGGTTTTATCGTTTTCCCAATTTGAAATAGCCTGACGAGTAACATGGAGCTTTTCTGCCAAAGCATCTTGTGTAAGCTTTTTCTCTGTTCTTATTTTTTTGAGATTTTTTGAAACTTTAGACATTCATATCGCCTCCTTACAACCCTATTATTACATAATAATAGCCAAAAGTCACGCAATGATTTGTTGCAAAAGATTTTTTCATCATATAATCCTTAATCACATCTTCTTGACAAACAATATGTTTCTTTGTATAATAACATCTGCAAATTTAATATGCTACTATGGCTCAGGAGGCAGAGCACTTCCTTGGTAAGGAAGAGGTCACCGGTTCGAATCCGGTTAGTAGCTCCAAACGAAAATCCGTCCACTATTGTGAACGGATTTTCGTTTGTATTATTTCGTTCTAAGCCCTTTTGGGTAATGGTTTTTAGCTCTGCCGTTTGAAACTTTTACACCACCAACTGTACAACCGTCAACAAGGACTACTGCCCAACCGTTTTCGCATATTGTATCAAATTCTTCACCGTGAAGATATTTTTTGATTTCATCGCATTCTGCTGTCAGGTTGATTTTTCGTTTAAAATTTTTACCCATTGCCATAAAAAACTGATGATGTGGCTGAACATAGTTTTTACGGATTTCACCTATCGTCACACCACAGGAAAAGGCACTTCCTTTTCTTACGTGATAATCAGGTGTGAAATAAACAGGATTTCCGTTATACATCAGCACATTATCAATATCATATTCAACAAGAGTATCGTTTAGAAAATCAATAACTGTTTTATCGACTTTTTCTTTTTTGTTTTCAATTTTTGAATAACTGCTATAACAATCATTTGTATTATGAAGCACAGCCACATACTGACCTTCACCTTTTGTTTTATGTGGATAGCATCTTCTTGTATAATGAATGTTTTCGCTTTTGCAACCATCAAAACATATTCCGTCAGCAGTATTATCTCTCACTTTTTCAGTTGCAGGAACAATCTCAAATTCGGGATGTCTATGTATAAATGAATCAACAGTCATTTCATTTTCCTCAAGAGAGAAAGTACAGGTTGAATAGACGATATATCCGCCTTGTTTGAGCATTTTAACTGCACAATCGAGTATTTCTGCCTGTCGTTCTGCACACATCAGTACATTTTCAGGAGTCCACTCGTCAATTGCGATTTCTTCCTTACGGAACATTCCTTCTCCTGAACAAGGTGCATCAACCATAATCATATCAAAGGTTTCGGGAAATTCCTTTGATAACTTTTGCGGATGCATACAGGTTGTCACCACATTTTTAAAGCCCATTCGTTCCATATTTCCTGTCAGGATTTTGCATCTTGACGGAACGATTTCATTGGACACAAGAACTCCGTTTTCACCTAATTTGTTCTTAATTTGACTGCTCTTACCACCGGGTGCAGCACATAAATCAAGAACTTTCCAATCATGGTTTATGTCAATGCTCTCAACCGGAACCATCGCAGCAGGTTCCTGAATATAAAACATTCCTGCGTGATGATAAGGATGATTTCCTATTCCGTCACAGTCGAAATAAAAGCCATTTTCCACATAAGGAATTTTTTCAGTTGGAAAAATATTCAGTTCTTCAAAATCTTCAAGAGAGATTTTATCAGTGTTCACACGAAATGCTCTTACAGGCTTTTCGTCATAAGACATTAAAAAGTCATCATACTCATCACCGAGCATTTTTTTCATTCTCTCCTGAAATTCAATCGGTAAACTTTTCATAATCAATCACTCAAATTCATTTCTGCATATAGCATACACATTGAAACCGATGTTATTGCAGCTGTTTCGGTACGGAGAATACGTTTGCCTAATGAAATGACTTTTCCTCCATTTTCAAATGCTAATGCAACTTCTTTTTCATCAAAACCGCCTTCAGGACCGATTAAAATGCCCACTGACATACCGCCTTTAAGCTGTGACAATGCATTTTTAGTATCTTCCATACCATTTTTGCTTTCATAAGGCACTAAAAATAAATCCATATCTTTTGCTCTTGCCATTGCTTGTTTATACGTAATTATTTCTTCAATTTCGGGGATGGTGTTGCGTTTGCTTTGTTTTGCGGCACTTTCGGAAATTGCCTGCCAACGCTGTTGCTTGCTTTTCTTCTTTTTGTCGTCAATTTTAACCACACATCGGCTCATTTCAACAGGAATAATACTCTGGACACCCAATTCAACTGTTTTCTGGATAATCAATTCCATTTTGTCACCTTTAGGCAGTCCCTGAAAAAGATGAATTTTAATTGGAAGATTTGTATCATTGTAACTTTCTTCGATTATTTTTGCCACAACAAAGTCATTTTCAAAACTCTCAATTTCACAAAGATTGCTAACTCCGTTTTCACTTACAAGAAAAGTATCACCCACAACCATACGAAGAACATTTTTTATGTGGTTATAATCTGTTCCGTCAATATAATAACAGTCATTTTGTCTTTGATTTTCTTTTACAAAGAAGTTGTACATAAATGAACATCCCTATCTGTTTTAATGTCATTTGATTTAATTATCGTATCAAAAAATTTCGGCAGGGTCAAGACCCTGCCGTACCATTTTATTTTATCATATCAAGGAATGGAGAACCACGATGTACAACAAATGTAACTTTGCCCTCAAGCATCTTAAATTCTCTTTCTTTAACATAGTCGCACTCACCGTCAACATTAACTGCTGCAAGAGTTGAGCACTCTACCTTAACATGCTTACACTGAACAACTTTTGTGAAATCCCATTCAACGTGTTCGCCCTTCTTATATCTGCCGAGAAGAGGAAGAAGGTTAAGCGGATTGCCCTGATTGAGCCCTTCAGGAAATTTAACCATAACGCAATCAATCAATCCGTCATTTGGCATAGCAGTAGGTGCTGCCTTATATCCGCCACCGTACCAACGAGAATTACCGATGTAGCAGAAAAGATAATCGTCTTCGTCATAAAATTCGCCGTCAATGGAAATCTTAAAACGGTTTGTAAATTTTCCGCCGAAAATAATTTTGATAGCAGAAAGAGTATATGCCATTTCACCACTTACAAATGGGATTTTCTTAAAATCAGACTGTTTTGCGCAAACTTCGGAGTCAATACCCATTGCACATTCGTTGATTGAAACTTCACCATTAGCTGTTTCAATAAGGTCAAGTTTTACAGGAACACCATTTACATGGTCATCAATGTTTGTATTTCTGCCGAAAAGACGGTTAAAGTCATTACCTGAACCTAATGGAATATTTGCAATTTCACAGTTAGGATACTTATAACATCCGTTAACAACTTCATAAAGGCAACCGTCTCCACCACAAGCATAGAAACGTACAGGCTCACCTTTTTTAGCAACTTCTTCGACATGCTTCATACCGTCACGAGGTCCCTGTGTTCTGTAAACGTAGCCATCTAACTTATGATTTTTTAAGTAAAGCTCTGCCGCTGCAGCGAACATTTTCGCCTTACGTCCCTTACCGGATTTTGGATTAATAATAAAAATGTGTTTCATATCATTCTCCTATTTATAATACATATATAATTGGCACTTAATCATACCATTATATAGTTTTCTTCTCTTATCTGCTTTTCTGCCAAAGCATTTTTCAAATTCCTCATCAGGACTGATAATATAGTATGCCCAGCCACGCTCAGGAGTAAAGATTTTACCCATTGTTCTGTAAATATCCTCAGCCGCCTTAATGTCAAGCATTCTTTCGCCGTAAGGAGGATTACAGATAACTGTACCTTTTTCGCTTTTCGGTTTAAAATCTTTCAAATCTTTTTTAGAAAGGTCTATTTTCATTCCTACACCTGCACGTCGTGCATTTTCACGAGCAATCTCAAGTGCGTGGAAATCAATATCAGAGCCATAAGCCATAAAATCTGCATCCTGAATTACTGAATCAGTTGCTCTCATTCTTTCCTCACGCCATACGGATGAATCTATATTCTCAAATCTCTCTGAGATGAATGAACGTTTAAGTCCCGGTGCAATATTAAGTGCTTTCATAGCACCCTCAATAAGAATTGTACCTGAACCGCAAGTCACATCATAAAGAGTATGATAATGACGAAGTCTTGCAAGTTCTGCCATAGCGGCAGCAAGAGTTTCTTTAATAGGTGCTGCGTTTGAAACAGGTCGGTAACCACGCTTGTGGAGTCCTACACCTGAAGTATCAATGAATACTGTCACAACATCCTTCATAATTGAAAACTGAATCTGATGAATCGGTCCTGTTTCATCAAACCAGGAAATTCTATATTTTTCCTTTAATCTTTCAACAACTGCCTTTTTGATAATTGCCTGACAGTCGCTTACAGAAAAAAGTTTTGAATTAAGAGAATAACCCTTT
Organism: uncultured Clostridia bacterium; assembly: GCA_937906895.1. Lineage (GTDB taxonomy): Bacteria > Bacillota > Clostridia > Oscillospirales > Acutalibacteraceae > Fimenecus. Next base: position 13,763 of record CALCTT010000012.1, read on the forward strand.
ACAGGAAAAGCATCTGACTTGCCAATCCATTCTTCCCAAGGAATTTTTTTCACTCCCTGAAAAAGCTGTTCAAAGGTTACTGCTCTGAATTCACCAAGACGGATTAAAATTCTTTCACTATATCTTGAACAAATATTGGCACGAGCAAGGATATTCTCGTCACCCTCAAAGTCAACTCGACCGTTATTTGCAACAACATTTTGCGCATCCATATCACGCAATTCCTGTGCTACCAAGCCCTCTAAACCAAGAAGGCAAGGAGCAGAAAACTTAATAAGCATCAAACTACTCCATTATACAATAATGTGAACAGTATAGATTAAATTTTGACAAAAGTCAACCGAAGTTGAGCAAAAAATAAATATTGGACATCGTGTGGCTTATCTTTAGCCAATTATAAGACATAGTGTTCAGTATCTGCATATTTAGACACAAAAAAACGGCGTTTAAATCAACACTCCGTTGAATAAACGCCATTTTTATCATATCGTTTATAATCGCAACACAGCTCCAAAAATACGAACTACGCATTACGCATTATGAATTATTCTTGTGTCATTTTGCGAACATATCTCTTAAAGAATGCTATAGCATCTTCACAACAAGCAATCGGGATTCTCTCGTTTGTACCGTGAGTGCAAAGAAGAAGTTTTGTGTCTGCAACAAAAGGTGCAAATCTGTAAATGTTTTCACAAACAGGCTCATAGTTATATGCATCTGTACCACCCATTACAAGGAATGGTGTAACAAGGTTTTTACTGTTCTGTGCTTCTGCTAATTCCTTAATTGTTTGGAATGCTTTTGAGTCAGTTGGAGAAACCTGTGAAGATTCCTTACCAACAAGGAACTCCACTTCAATATCCTTATTTCTTACGCTGTCACGGATATGCTTTTCAACATCCTTAATTGTAACTCCCGGCATTGTACGGAAATTAACTGTAACAGATGCTTTTTGAGGAAGTACATTGAACTGTGGACTACCTTCAGCCATTGTAACTGCTGTACAAGTTCGGATAAGTGATGCTGCTGCAGGAATATTTTTACAGATTGCAAGAATGAGTGGCTGTAATATGGGAGCATTTACAAGGACTACTCTTAAAGGATAACCTGCATTCATACCTACTCTTTTAATAAGTTGTTTAAGATAGTCAGGCATTTTTGCCTTGAACTGATGATTTTCAATATCTCTGACAACATCTGCAAGCTTGCCGACTGCAGTATGCTTTGGTGGTTGTGATGAATGACCACCTTTTGCATTTACGCTGACTTTATAGTTTACACTACCTTTTTCAGCAATACCGACACCTGTAAGGTTAATGTCAAGGAGTTTACCGAGCTTTACAGGGAGAATTGCACCGCCTTCGTCAAGGACAGCTTCAAGGTGAACACCCTGCTCCTTAAGATATGCTGCAATCTGCTTTGCACCATTATCAGGTGCTGCAACAACTTCTTCATTATGACCCAGGCAGATATATACTGTTCGTTTTGGACGATATCCTTCGTTGAGAAGTTCTTCCATACATTCCATAACAGCAATAAGGTGATTTTTCATATCCATGGCACCTCTGCCCCAGATAAACTCACCGTCATTATATCCACTGAATGGGTCATGAGTCCAATCCTGTTCAGTTCCCGCTGTTATTGGCACAACATCCTGATGAGCAAGCATTGCAATACCGTCAAGAGTCGGGTCAGTACCTTCCCATTTGTAAACAAGACTTGCATCTGCAACCTTTGTCTTTGTCATATTTCTATGTACAAGTGGAAAACGCTCCTCTAAAAATGCGTGGAATCGGTCAAACTCTGACCAATCAACAAGCTCTCTGTCATAGTTAGAAATTGTCTTGATTTTAATCGCATCGCTCAAGTCACGGCAATACTTTTCCATATCAATCATTTCAGGTAAAAGCTTTTCTGTTTCTGTCTTTTTCTCCTTGAAGAAGATTGCACGGATAAGTGTTACAACGATAAAAACACCGAGCAAAGCTAAAATCCAACCTAAAATCTTCATATTCTTACCCTCTCATCCTTTTTATTTAATACGAACAGACAAGTTCCGCCCCATCTTTGAGGGGGCTGTCACGAGTCTTGCGAGTGACTGGGGGAGTAACTCCCTCAGTCTGCTTCGCAGCCAGCTCCCTCACAGAGGGAGCGTATTGTCTCTACGCGATTTTAATGTATTTTATGTATTCTTGTCAACCTGGTGGAACACCTTTAAATTTCCTGTTTTGTTACTACGCTTATCGAGTTCTGCCATAACTTCTTCTACTGCAATTCCCTCGTTTGCCATCATAACAAAGAGGTGGAAAATAAGGTCGCTGATTTCACCAACCGTTTCTTCCTTGTTTCCGTTTTTTGCTGCAATAATTGTTTCAGAACACTCCTCACCAACTTTTTTAAGGATTTTATCAAGTCCCTTTTCAAAAAGATAGCAAGTATATGAGCCTTCCTGTTTATTTGCTTTTCTTTCAAGTATTGTTTCGTAAAGATTTACTAATGTATCATTCATTTTTATCACCTATTTAATTTTATTAAAGAAGCAGGATTTACTGCCCGTATGACAAGCAGGACCTGTCTGCTCAACTTTTACTAATAATGTATCGTCATCACAGTCACCGTGAATTGAAATTACTTTCTGTAAATGACCTGATGTTGCACCCTTATTCCAGAGCTCCTGACGAGAACGACTCCAGAACCAAGTGTAACCTGTTTCGAGTGTTTTTGCCATTGATTCCTTATTCATATATGCAAGCATAAGGATTTCTCCTGTACTTTCCTCCTGAATAATTGCAGGAATTAAATCTGCTTTCACAAAATACTTATCAAGGTTCATTTTACTTACACTCCTTAACAGCTTCTGCAAGATTCAATGTACCACTGTAAATTGAACGACCACAAATTGCACCATACATATTGGCATTTTTAAGGTCGATAATGTTGCTTATATCTTTAATTCCGCCACTTGCAGTAATATTGCAGGAAACTGCTTCATTAAGTTTTACAAGTTGTTCAAGATTTGGACCTGAAAGCATACCGTCACAGTCAATATCTGTAAAGATAATATACTTTACACCAAAATCTTCCATTCGTTTTGCAAGGTCGATATAGTGAGTATCACTTTTTTCTGTCCAACCTTCAGTTGCTACCATTTCATTCTTGGCATCAATCCCGACTGCAATTCTGTCACCAAATTCCATACAAGCTTCTTTTACAAGCTGAGGATTTTTAAGTGCTGCTGAACCGATAATTACTCTTTCAATGCCATTCTGAATATAGAAATCAACATCTTTCATTGTACGGATTCCGCCGCCGACTTCAACTTTAAGTCCGCTGTTTTTTGCAACATCAAGGAAAATATCAGAGTTTATGCGTACACCGTCAAGTGCACCGTTAAGGTCAACCATATGTATCCACTCTGCACCTGCTTTTTTAAAATTCAATGCAGTTTCCATATAGCTGTCAGCAACCTTACCTGCTGTTGCAAAGTCACCTTTATAAAGACGGACACATTCTTTATCTTTTATATCTATTGCAGGAAAAATAATCATTTATTATAAAGTCCCCTTTGTTGAAAGTGTTTTATCTGTTTTTTCCGTTGCAATACTCATTGCATGGCCGAATGCTTTAAAAATTGCCTCGGCAATATGGTGAGAATTATCACCATAAGGTGCTCTTAAATGTACTGTAATTTTTGCATTATCAGCAACTGCACGGAAAAACTCAACACACATACAAACATCAAAATCACCACATTTTTCTTGTGGAAAATTCGCTTCAAAAACTGTATATGCACGATTGCAGATGTCAACTGCACAGAAACCCAGAGCCTCATCCATTGGTACAAAAAAGCTACCATAACGGACAAGGTTTGATTTATCTCCAAGACACTCGAAAAGTGCCTGACCGAGTACAATACCAATATCCTCAACAGTATGATGACAATCAACTTCAATATCGCCTTTGCAGGTAACTGTCAAACCGTAACCTGCATGAGTTGCAAATGCAGTAAGCATATGGTCAAAGAAACCAACACCTGTATCTACTTTAACTTCTCCACCATCAAGACAAAGAGTTAAAGCAATATCGGTTTCTTTTGTTTTTCTGTTAATTGTTGCGGTTCTCATTACACTTCCTCCAACACTTTTTTGAATGTTTCAAGCATTTTTGCATTCTCATATTCTGTACCTGCAGTAATTCGCAAGAAATCACCCATATTACGGATAATAATGCTGTTATCTTTCATTTTATTGAATACTTCTTTTGCATTTTTAACCTTCATAAACACGAAATTTGTATGAGTTTCATAAATCTTTTCGATTTTATCACTATTGATTTCTTTCAATGCAGAATAAAGCTCTTTTCTTGAGTTTACAACTGTTTCAATACACCTGTCAATATATTCAGGATGTGAAAAAAGCACTTCACCAAGAGCTTGTGATACTGAATTCACATTGTATGGTGATTTTACTGCACGGATAACATTTGCAAGAGTCTTATTTGCAACTGCAAAGCCAAGACGAAGTGCAGCAGAACCAAGTGCTTTTGAACAAGTCTTTAAAATAATAAGATTATCATAATTTTCAAATTCGCCTAAAAGACTTTCATCCTCTGCAAAATCCATATATGCTTCATCAAGTACAACGAGTGAATCAACACTATTAATAAGTTTTCTCACATCATCTTTTGTAACAATTCTTGATGTTGGGTTGCAAGGATTTGAGAAAATTACAATTCTTATATTTTCACTTTTTGCAAGACTGATTACATCATCAATACTAACATCTAAATTCTCGTCTTTCTGATATTTTACGCATTCACATTCTGCAATTTCAGCATAAAAACGATACATTGAAAAATCAGGCTCAAGAGTCAATATCTTATCACCTTTTTGTAAAAATGCATTCATTATGACTGAAATAATTTCGTCAGAGCCATTACCTGCTGTTACACAATCAGCATCAACCTTGAAATAATCTGCAAAACCTTTTACAAGTTTTGTTGCCATCGGGTCAGGATAACGGTTTAATGCAGAATTTTTTAGTGCTTCTACCATTTCATTCTCAATTTCTTTCGGGAATGTGAGAAATGACTCGTTGGCATCAAGGCGGATTTCATAAGTACCGCTGATTGGCTCATACGGTATTAAATTTTTTACTTTACTATTTAACTGAAACATCTTTAATCCTCAAATCTAACTTTGATTGAATTTGCGTGAGCTGTTAAGCCCTCTGTTTCTGCAAGAGAAACAACCTTGTCTTTGCACTCACGAAGTGCATCTTCTGTATAATAAATAAAGCTTGATTTTTTTATAAAGCTGTCAACTGACAATGGTGAGAAGAATCTTGCAGTACCACTTGTAGGAAGAACGTGGTTAGGACCTGCAAAATAGTCGCCCAATGGTTCAGGTGAGTAATTTCCGAGGAACACACTACCTGCATTATCCATTCTTCCGATATATTCCATTGGATTCTGAACACACATTTCAAGGTGTTCAGGTGCAAGTCTGTTTGCAAAATCTACTGCCTTGTCCATTGTGTCGCAAATAATAATTGCACTGTAATCCTTAAGAGATTTTTCGATAATCTCTTTTCTTGAAAGAGTTGCACACTGACGAGCTAACTCTTTCTTTGTTTCCTCCGCAATTTTTTCGCTTGTTGTAATAAGAATTGCAGAAGCGAGTACATCGTGTTCAGCCTGACTCATAAGGTCAGCTGCAAGGAATTTTGGATTAGCAGTTTCATCAGCAACAATTAAAATTTCACTTGGACCTGCAACCATATCAATATCAACTGTACCGTAAAGAAGTTTCTTTGCAGTAGCAACAAAAATGTTACCGGGACCTACTATTTTATCAACCTTCGGAACAGTTTCAGTACCATAAGCCAACGCTGCAACAGCCTGTGCTCCACCCATTAAGAACACTCGGTCAACACCTGCAATTTTTGCTGCTGCAAGAATGTCAGGATTTGGTGTTCCGTTCTTTGATGGAGGAGTTACCATAATGAGCTCCTTAACACCTGCGATTTTTGCAGGAATAGCATTCATAAGAACACTTGAAGGGTATGCTGCTGTGCCACCTGGTACATAAAGACCAACACGTTCAAGTCCACGGACACGCTGTCCCATAATAACTCCGTTTTCCTTTGTTGTAAGCCAACTCTGTTGCTTCTGACGAGCATGAAAATCACGGATATTTTCGGCAGCATCCTCCAATGCTTTTACGAAAAACGGGTCGCATTTTTCAATCGCTTTATCAATCTCTTCCTTTGAGATTTCTGCATTTTCAGGTGCCTTTCCGTCAAATTTAATTGTGTATTCTAAAACGGCTTTATCACCGTTTGCTTTTACATTTTCAAGAATATCGGTAACAGCAAGAGTAACCTTTTTGTCAACCTCACCACTACGCTCTTTAAGTTGTGCGATAAGAGTTTCATCAGCCTTACCGTCTGCAAAAACTGTATTTATCATATTATCAATCCTTTGGAATTACTTTTTCAATGTTTTCAAGGAAACTGTCAATTTCCTCACGGCGAAGTTTCATGCTTGCCATATTTACGATTACACGAGCTGAAACAGGCATAATCTTTTCCTTAACCTCAAGTCCGTTTTCCTTAAGTGTTGTTCCCGTTTCAACAATATCAACGATACCGTCAGCAAGATTTAAAAGCGGTGCTAATTCAACAGAGCCTTCGATTTTAATAATCTTGACATCCATTCCTTTGCCTTCAAAATACGCCTTTGTGATATTCGGATATTTTGTTGCAATTCGCTTTGTATTGAATCCGTCGTAAAAATCTACGCCTTTTTGAGTAGCAAGAGCAAAATCGCATTTACCTAAATTCAAATCAGTCATTTCATAGAAACTCTTACCGTTTTCAACGATTGTGTCCTTACCGACAATACCAATATCACATACACCATGTTCAACATAAGTGATAACATCAGCAGCCTTTGCAAGTACTACTTCATAATCGCCTGCTGTGAGAATCAATCGTCTGCCTTTGTTAATAAGCTCGTCACATTCAATTCCCATTTTCTCGAAAAGTTCAACACTTTTCTTTTCAAGCCTACCTTTTGTAAGGGCAATTCTTAATTTTCTCATAATATTTCCTCCCTTACATCTTCACCGACTATGCAGATTTTCTTAATACCTTTAGCCGTTGCATATTCTTTGGTTTCTTCTAAAGTTTCAAAGGTACTATTTTCACAGTAAATACCCTCTGCACGAAGATTTTTTGAATATTCAAGTGCTTTTACGATGTTTTCTTTTTCACCAAATACAATTATTTCAGGAGTCATTTCTTCATCAAGTTCATTTCGTGAAAGCATAACATTTGCAAGTGCCCCTGTTTCAATACCGAAACCTGTTGACGGCATATCTCTGCCAAATTCAGCACCAAGGCTGTCATAGCGACCACCTGAAACAACTGAAATACCACTACCCTGCAAATATCCTTTAAAGATAATACCTGTATAGTAATTTGTACGATTAACAAGGCTTAAATCGATAACAACTTTGTCTGAAAGACCTGCATCGCATAAAAGTATGTATAATTCCTTTAAGTAATCAAGGCTCTTTTGTCCCTCGTCACCCAAATCAATCTGCTTTGCCTTTTCGATAATCTCAACACCACCGAAAAAGCGTGGAAGATTACGGATACAGTTTGTTACATCTGACTTGCCTATCTTATCAAGAATGTTGTTAAGTGAAACAAAATTTCTGCTTTCTACACAATCGTAAATTTCACTTACAACCTCGTCACTTACATTGAGTTTTTTGCAAAGCTCTTTAAAGAAACCTGCGTGACCGATTTCAAGCTTAAAATCAGCAGATGTGCAGCTTTCGATAGATTCAACTGCAGTTGTAATAACCTCTAAATCTGCACGAAGTCCGTAAGCACCCATAAGCTCGATACCGCTTTGTGTCGCCTCATCATTTCTACCTGTAAGATTTTTCTGTCTTACAAAAACATTCTGATTATAGTAAAGTCGAAGTGGCAAGCGTGCATTTTGAAAACGAGTTGACACAAGTCGTGCAATAGGAAGCGTTGAATCAGGTCTTAATACAAGTAATCTGCCGTAAGAGTCAGTTAAACTGTATAAATCTTCAGGATTATAACCTGAACTTTCACGATTGAACACATCGAAAAATTCAATGGTAGGTGTCATTACCTTTTCATAGCCTTTTGATTTAAATACAGAGGAAAGTCTTTTTTCTGCACAACGGATAGCACGGCTTTCTTGGGCCAAATAGTCTTTTGTTCCCTCAGGAGTAATTTTTGAGTAATTTTTCATTGGAAAATGTCCTTTGTTAATTAGTTTCGCTTTAGTGTGCTAATATGCTACCACAATAAAGTATATTAGTCAAGTATAATTTTATACAAATATATTAAAATCCAAAGAAGGAAATTTGGGCTGTTTCGGGCAAATCACCGAATGCACCAATTTCCTGCAAGGCAGTTACAACAGCACTTGAAGCACCTGTCTTTGCCTGGAAATCGTCAACAGAAACAAAGCTTCCGTCACTTTCATCTCGTCTTCTTACAATTTCCTGTGCAGCCTTTTCGCCAACACCTGAAAGTGCTGAAAACGGCATTCTTATTTTTCCGTCTTCAATATAATAAACTGTTGCACGTGACTTATATATATCAACAGGAAGAAGCTCAACTCCTCTTGCCATCATTTCGTTGACAACCTGCAAAGCAGTAAACTGGTCTTTTTCCTTTGTTGTCATTGGTTTTCTGTCCTTTGGCTCTGCATTAAGAGGTCCGTGAAGCTCAACCATTTTTCTCTTGACTGCATCTCGTCCCTGACAAACAGTTACCGCATCAAGGTCACCGCCACGAACAGTTAAAAATGCTGTGTAATATTCCGTTGGTTTATAGATTTTATACCAACCAAGACGAAGAGCTGCGATAACGTACGCCGCAGCATGAGCTTTCGGGAACATATACTTGATTTTACGACAAGAATCCATATACCACTGAGGAACATTACAAGCTTTCATTGCTTCCTCTGCACCCTCGGGGAACCCGACCTTTGCAACAATACCTTTACGGGTTTTTTCCATAATATTGAATGCAAGACCTGAATCAAGTCCCTTATGCATAAGGTATGTCATAATACTGTCACGAGTACCGATAACGTCAGAAATTGTGCAAGTACCGTCTTTGATAAGTTCCTGTGCATTACCGAGCCAAACGTCAGTACCGTGAGAAAGTCCTGAAATCTGCAAAAGGTCAGAGAAGCATTTTGGTTGTGCTTCCATAAGCATTCCTCGAACGAAATCTGTTCCCATTTCAGGAATTGAAAGAGTACCTGTCTGTACACCGATGTCATCAGGAGTAAGTCCCAATGCTTCTGGGCTTGTGCAAAGACTTACGATTTTAGGGTCACAAACATCAACATCCATAACAGGAATTCCCGTCATATCTTCAAGATGCTTATAAAGTGTAGGCACATCATGACCTAGAATATCAAGTTTTAATATTGTATCGTGTAAGAAATGGAAGTCAAAGTGAGTTGTTTCCATATCCGAAGATGTATCGTTTGCAGGAAATTGAACTGCAGTAAAGTCGTAAACATCAAATTCATTCGGCACAACAACCATACCACCGGGGTGCTGACCTGTTGTACGCTTAATACCTGTACAACCTCTTGTAAGTCTGTCCTCTTCTGCACGGGTTACGACTTTTCCTCGTTCATCAAGATATTTTTTCACATAACCGTAAGCAGTTTTATCGGCAACAGTTGCAATAGTACCTGCCTTGAACACATGGTCACGACCGAAAAGTTCTTCTGTATATCTATGAGCATTACCCTGATAATCGCCTGAGAAGTTAAGGTCAATATCAGGCGCTTTGTCACCATGGAAACCAAGGAATGTTTCAAAAGGTATTTCGTGTCCGTCACGAACCATAGGAACATCACAATGAGGACAGTTTTTTGGTGGCATATCAAAGCCTGAACCATATTCACCATGCAGGAAAAATTCACTATGCTTGCACTTTGCACATCGGTAATGAGGTGCTAACGGATTAACCTCCGAAATACCTGCCATTGTTGCAACGAATGATGAACCGACTGAACCTCGTGAACCAACGTGATAACCGTGAGCCTCCGAGTCCCATACAAGCTTCTGTGCGATAATGTAAAGAACAGCAAATCCGTGCTTGATAATGGATTCAAGTTCTCGTGTAAGTCTGTCAGCAACATATTCAGGCACAGGGTCGCCATACCATTCCTTTGCCTTATCCCAACAAATCTGACGAAGTTCGTCTTCCGCACCGGGGATTGACGGCTGGAATGTTCCCTCAGGAATAGGTCTTACCTGTTCAATCATATCTGCTATCTTATTTGTATTTGTAACAACAACCTCATAAGCTGTCTCTTCACCTAAATAAGCAAACTCCTCAAGCATTTCATCAGTTGTTTTAAAGTAAAGAGGTGCCTGGTCATCAGCATCGTCAAAGCCCTTACCTGCCATAAGAATTGCACGGAATGCGGCATCCTCAGGGTCCATAAAATGAACGTCACCTGTTGCACAGACAAGTTTACCCAGCTTATCACCTAAATGGATAATCTTTCTGTTAATATCGCGGATATCCTCAAGATTTTTGATTTTATTATATTCTTTATTTCTATCAGGATTTTTCGCATTAGGGTCTGAATGGGAAGCAATCATAAACATATTGTTTCCGTCAGGCTGAATTTCAAGATAATCGTAATAATTTGCTATTTCTATTATTTCTTCTTCGGTTTTTTCGAGAAGAATCGCTTTTATAAGTTCACCTGCTTCACAAGCAGAACCAAGAATAATACCTTCTCTTAATTCGTTAAGTTTTGAACGAGGAATACAAGGTCTTGTGTGGAAATATGTAGTATGTGCCAACGACACAAGTTTATATAAATTTTTAAGACCGACTTTATTCTGAACAAGCAAAATAATATGGTATCTCGGTAACTTTTCCCAAGGTGTTTCGGGATTTGCGATATCATCGATAAGATAACCCTCAACACCGTAAATGAGCTTAATATCATCCTTGCCTTTACCTTTCATAGCATCAGGATATCCCTGAACATTACCGTGGTCAGTGATTGCAATAGCAGGATGTCCCCAGCTTATTGCTCGTTTAACAAGTTTATCAGCACCTGTCATACCGTCCATATCGGACATATTAGTATGAAGATGTAATTCAACTCTCTTTTTCTCTGCCTTGTCTTGCTTTTTAATCTGAGTTACAGTATTTACAGCGGTTGCAGAAATTATATTTTCACCGGAATATTTATCGAATGTGACCCTACCGTAAACGATTACTGTTGTACCCTCACTCAAAGCACCTAAGAATGACTTGGCTTTTTCACAGGATTCAAAAATCTTTACTGTATATGAATATGTTTTATCTGTAATGTTAAAGTTTATAATATTGTTCTTTCCGTCACGGGTTGTTCGCACATCAAGGCTGAAAACCTCGCCCCAGATAGCAACTGCACCACTTTCAATTGAAACATCACAAAGTTTCTGCAAATTCTGTGTTCTGATAAGATTTCCATATATTGGTTTTTGCGTTTCAAGATAAAGAGGAAAACCTTCTTTAACTACATGAGGTTTTGGCTCACCAGGTTCGGACGGTAATTTCGGTTCAGGAATATTTCGTTCTCTGCGAATTTCCTCATCTGCCTTTTTCTGCATGGTATCAACAGCAAGCTCGGTATTGAAATCTTCTTCCTGATTAAGAGTTACTGTATATTCAACACCAAAAATACCCTTAATAATTCTCTCAATTTCCTTTTCACAATTTGCAGAAGTAAGAATATCTTTTCCGCCTTTTTTAAGGTTGATTTTTAATTCTCTGCCCTGAACAGAATAATCTGCACCGTTAAAATATCCGTTTGCAACAACAATTTTGTCCCTTAAAATTTCCACAACCAAATCCATAAATTCTGTACGGAAGCCTGTTCTTGACTCATCACAAACAATTGCTATATTAACACCAACAGCCCTTGAAAGTTTACTTTCAAGAGCTTTGATTCTGTCTTCTTCAATTTTTCTGTAAGGCTTAATGGTAAGTCTTGCACTCATTTTTTCCTGCGAAACTAAAAATCCCACAATATCCGCGAAAGCTATATCCATATTAAGAGTGCAATCGAAATACTCACCAAAAAGTGATTTTACTATTGCCATATGTAATTCACCGTTATAATTTTTCTATTTCCTTTAATAATTCATCTACTATTTCGTTTTCGTCAACTTTTTTAAGCACTTCACCGTGTTTGAAAATAACACCACAACCGTCGCCACCCGCAACACCGATATCAGCCTCTTTTGCTTCACCGGGGCCGTTCACAACGCAACCCATTACTGCCACTTTTATTGGTTTATCATAATTTGCAAGTGCTTTTTCCACTTTTTCTGCTAGACCTATAAGGTCAATTTTTGTTCGTCCACAAGTTGGACAAGAAACAATCTGTGCACAGTCAGTTTTAATTCCTGCTGCTTTTAAAATATCAAAACCTGCCTTAACCTCTGTTACAGGGTCAGCAGTCATAGAAACTCTTATTGTATCACCGATACCGTCAAGTAAAAGCGAACCGATACCGATACTTGATTTTACAAGAGCCATATTGTGTGTACCTGCTTCTGTAACTCCCAAATGCAAAGGATAATCACACATATCTGCAACAAGACGATATGCCTTAACCATTTTCTGAACATCTGATGACTTGATTGAAACAACAATATCATTAAAATCAAATTTTTCAAGAAGTCCTATATGATACATGGCACTTTCAGCCATAGCCTCAGGAGTTGGTGAGCCGTATTTTGCAAGAAGATGTTTTTCAAGTGAACCTGAATTTACACCAATACGGATTGGAACATTGTGAAGACGACATGCATCTGCCACAGCACGAACTTTTTCATCATCACCGATATTTCCGGGATTTATTCTGATTTTATCAACACCTGCCGCAACACTTTCCAATGCACAGCGATAATCAAAATGAATATCAGCAACAACAGGAATACTAACTGCATTTTTTACTGCATAAAGAGTTTTTACTGCTTCCTTGTTAGGTACAGTAAGACGGATAATCTGGCAACCTGCTTTTTCTAATTCCACAGCCTGTCTTACATTACCTTCAGCATCTTCAGCAATAACATTGAGCATTGACTGAACTGAAATTGGATTATCTCCACCGATTTTAACATTTCCTGCCGTAACAACACGACTTTTTCTGCGTTCTATCATTTTTAACACCGTCTTTATGTTTTTATCAGATTAACAATATCATTGAAAGTAACTACTACCATTAAAAGTAACAAAAGTGCAAGCCCTGCTCCGTGAACATAACCCTCATACTTCGGATTAATCGGTTTTCTTCGTATTCCCTCAATAAAAAGGAAGAAAAGTCTGCCACCGTCAAGTGCAGGTAATGGTAAAAGATTGAAAATACCGATATTTATTGAAACAAACGCCATCATTGTAAGTGCTGAAATAAGATTTGCTCGACTTTCAACTGCTGATGATGTTACATCTGCGATTATATTTACTGTTCCCACAGGACCTGACAAATCGGATAGCCCGAATTTTCCTGTCACTAAATCGAAAAGGCTTAACCAGACAAGTCTGCCGATTGATGCTGTCTGTTTAAAAGCATTTCCGACAACATTCAATATGGTTGGTTCTTCACCTAAAATAATGAAATCATAGGTTATAAGAGTGTATCCGTCCTGTTTTGTTGTGGCAAATGTTACACCTGAAAGCTCAACCTTTTCACCGTCACGACGAACTGTCATATCGAAAACACCGTCATCACTACGACTCATTAAAAATGAGATGTCCATATCAGAAAAAACTTTTCTGCCATCGATTTCAAGAAGAACGTCACCCTCTTTAAGTCCTGTCTGCTGACTTATTGCGTTTTCCTGAAATTGAAGAATCTGTGTTGTGCCAATCAAATCGTCCATCGCAAGACAAGTCGCAACGATAACCACACCTAAAATCAGGTTCATTATAGCCCCTGCAGCAACGATTATAAATTTTTGCCACACTTTTTTACGATTAAAAGCATTTTCGTCTGTGCTTTCTTCGTCTTCACCCTCCATACTCACATATCCGCCGATAGGTAAAAGACGGAGTGCGTAAGTTGTTTCGCCTTTTTTCTTTTTGAATATTGCAGGACCCATACCAAGTGCAAATTCATTTACCTTTACTTTAAAAAGTTTTGCAAAGGTAAAGTGTCCCAACTCGTGAATTGAGATTAAAAGTCCGAAAAATAAAATTGCTACTAAAAAAGGCCACACCTTTGACCAGATTTCCAAAAAATCACTGCTTTCCCGAATACTTGATTACTAAATTTCTTGCCTCAACATCGGCATTATAAACATCTTCCACTGTATAAGTTTCTGCTTTTGGTGCGTCGTTCATAACTTTTTCGACAAGTTCACCAATTTCCAAAAATCCTATCTTACCCTGTCTGAACATAAGATTAGCCTGTTCATTTGCTGAATTTGCATACGCAGGATAAAGACCGCCACGAGTAATAGCCTCACGACAAACATCCATACATCTGAAGGTTTCATAATCAGGTTTATAGAATGTAAGTGTACCTAATTTTGTCAAATCCAACTCACCAGTAAGCGATTCAATTCTTTCAGGATATGTGAGAGCATACTGAATAGGAATTTTCATATCGGGAAGTCCCAACTGTGCTATTACCGCATTATCATCATACTCAACTGCAGAATGAATTATACTCTCTCTGTGAACAACAATTTCAATTTTTGACGGATGAACATTAAAAAGCCATACTGCCTCGATAAGTTCAAGTCCTTTATTCATCATTGTGGCAGAGTCAATTGTGATTTTCTGACCCATGCTCCAGTTCGGATGCTTGAGAGCATCTGCAACTGTTACTTTACTTAATTCTTCTTTTGTTTTACCAAAGAAAGGTCCACCACTTGCAGTAAGAATTATTTTCTTTAATGCTCTGTTAGTAGGTTGTCCTTGCAGACACTGGAAAATCGCAGAATGTTCAGAGTCAACAGGAAGAATATCCACATTCTTTTTCTTTGCATTTGTTGTAACTAAAAGTCCGCCTGCAACGAGAGTTTCTTTATTGGCAAGGGCAATTTTCTTGTTTGCCTCAATCGCAGTAAGAGTCGGCTTAAGACCTGCCATACCGACAACAGAGTTGATTACTGTATCAGCACTATCCACTCCTGCACATTCGCAAACACCCTCAATGCCTGAAAGGATTTTCGTACCCGTGTCAGACACTCTGTTTTTAAGCTCTTTTGCCGCATTTTCATCAACCAATGCTGCGATTTCAGGCTTAAATTCACGGATTTGCTCCTCTATTAAATCTACATTAGAATATGCCGAAAGCGCGGACACAGAGTAACCGCACTTTCTTGCTGTTTCAAGGCTCTGTGTACCGATTGAACCGGTTGAGCCTAATATACTTAAATTTTTAGTCATTTTATATTGACACCTCAAACAGGTTGAATACTGCATAGAAAGCAGCAGTAACAAACATAATACTGTCAAAACGGTCCATAATTCCACCGTGTCCGGGAATAAGATTACCGAAATCCTTAATTCCGTAATTACGCTTAATAAGTGATGCTGTAAGGTCACCGCACATACCAACAATTGATGTTATAATTGAAGCAACAATTATCGGAAAATAGTTATGGACTGGATTTTCAAAAATGAAATTATTATAAACTGCATACAAAACCACATTTGCAATAACACATCCGATTACACCACCGATTGCACCCTCAACAGTCTTTTTAGGACTGATTTCGGGACAAAGCTTATGTTTTCCTAAAGCACTACCCACAAAATATGCACATGTATCTGTCATACACGCAGAGAAAAGAATAAAGAGAATCAGGAATATTCCGTGAGCATTTGTATATCCCTTATCAGGATAATATTCTGCAATATCTCGGAAATACATAAGTCTTGTAAATGTAAACGGTACAAACAAGGAGGACATTACCACAAAAGCAATTTGTGAAAATTTAGTTTCCTTGTGATTATGAAGCATAAGGAAGCAAAGTAAAAGCACATAAATGGTAATTAAATACTCAGCTTTAAGGTTTAATACCTCAATTTCCCTTAAATAATGACCGTATTCATAATAAACAGGGAACAATGTTGATACAATCAGGCTCAAAACCATTACAGGCTTATTCTTAAGCCCACAAGAACGGTTAAGCTCAAAGGTTGCCGTAAAGCATAAAAACATTGCGAAAATCAGAAAAAACCACGTGTTCATAAAAACAAGTGCAGATATTCCGATTGCGGTCCATAAAAGACCTGAAGCTATTCTTTTTGCCATAATAATCCTCTTTCAAAAACGGTCTATACCCCACCGAAACGTCTGTTACGTTTTTCAAAATCTCTCAACGCTTCACAAAGGTCATCTTCTGTAAAATCCGGCCACAAAACATTTGAAAACCAAAATTCCGAATACGCTGACTGCCATGTCAAGAAGTTTGACAATCTGTACTCACCGCTTGGTCTGATAATCAAATCAGGGTCAGGAAGATGCTTTGTATAAAGACTTTCTGAAATCATTTCTTCCGTAATATCCTCAGGAGCAATTTCACCATTTTTCACTTTTTGTGCAATTTCCTGCACACCCTGAGTAATCTCGTGACGACCACCATAATTTATTGCAAGATTCAGCACAATCTTTGTTTCATACTTACTCTCATTTTCAATATGCTCCATAAGTGCCTGAATATCCTCAGGAATTCCGGTGCGGTCACCGATAAAACGAAGACTGATTCCTTTTTCTTTATTTTCTTCTTTACGTTCTTCTGCCTCATTAAGGTATTCTCTGAACAACTGCATTATAGCGTCAACCTCTTCTTGAGGTCGTTTCCAGTTTTCAGTAGAAAAAGCGTAAAAGGTCATACATTTAATGCCCACATCAGCTGCAAACTCACCGATTTTACGGAATGTTTTTGCACCCTCAATATGGCCTTTATATCTTGGTAAATTTCTCTGTTTTGCCCATCTGCCGTTACCGTCCATAATAATACCGATATGCTGCGGCACAACAGAAAATTCAGGAATATTTTTCTTTGTCATATTCTTAAAATAAGCAAATTAGGGCGGATTTAACCGCCCACAATTTGTTTATATCTCCATAATTTCTTTTTCTTTCTTGTCAGCGATTGCATCAATTTCCTTGATAAACTCATCAGTAAACTTCTGAATCTTTGTTTCTGCATCCTTCTGGTCATCTTCTGTGATTTCGCTGTTTTTCTTCATAGCCTTGATTTTATCAATAGCATCACGACGGATTGAACGGATAGCAACCTTTGATTCCTCAGCAGTTTTGCTGACATCCTTACAAAGAGCCTTTCTGCGTTCCTCTGTAAGTGGTGGGAATGTAAGACGAATCACTTTACCGTCATTCATTGGGTTGATACCAATATCAGAAGCCTGAATAGCCTTTGAAATAGGATTGATTGTACTAACATCCCAAGGCTGAATAACAAGAATTCTACCTTCACTTACTGAAACAGCAGCCATCTGCTGAATCGGTGTGGGAACTCCGTAATAGTCAACCTGAATTCTATCAAGAACTGCAGGAGTTGCACGACCTGCTCTCATAGAAGCAAATTCCTTTTCAAGAACTGCAACTGTTTTATTCATTTTTTCTTTCATTACGTCAAATACTGTATTCATAATTTCTCTCCTTTATATGTTAAAGTCTTATTTTTCGTCAACAACAAGTGTACCAACTGTTTCACCCTTGACAGCCTTAACCATATTTTCAGGTTGCTGAAGATTGAAAACAAGAAGCGGAATCTTATTATCTCTGCAAAGAGAAGCAGCAGTACTATCCATAACTGCAAGTCCCTTGCTTAAAATATCCTGATGTGTAATTACATCATATTTGATTGCATCATCAAAACGATTTGGGTCTTTATCATAAACACCGTCAACATTAGTTGCCTTGAAGATAATGTCAGCATCAATTTCTGCCGCACGAAGAGCTGCTGCAGTATCAGTTGAGAAGAATGGATTACCTGTTCCGCAACCAAAAATTACAACTCTGCCCTTTTCAAGGTGACGCTTTGCACGATGGCTGATATATGGTTCAGCAATCTTGTTCATTTCAATAGCTGTCTGAACTCTTACAATAACACCAAGCTGTTCAAGGGAGTCGGCAAGTGCCAATGAGTTCATAACAGTTGCAAGCATACCGATATGGTCTGCTCTTGTTCTGTCCATATCACCGCTTGAGCGACCTCTCCAGAAATTACCGCCACCAACAACGATAGCAACTTCTGTTCCTAAATCTGCCATTTCCTTAATAGCAGCACAAACGCTGTTTACTGTATCAAAATCAAATCCATGCTTTTTGTCACCGGCAAGAACCTCACCGCTGACTTTTAAAAGTACTCTTTTATATTTTGGTTCCATAATATAACACCTCCACGATAATCATAGTTCACCGATTATCATATTTAATTTATTTTACATTAAAATCTGTATTATGTAAAGAGTATTTTTGAACAATTTCTGCCTAATTTGATTGTGAAAAATGAGGATTGACTATTTTCACGCTTGGATATATAATACATTAAGTACCTTTATGCTCGAAAAATGTATTTATGAGGTGTATTATATGGCAAATAAGCCTTTTGATATTGCAGAAATTCGTGAGCAATTTTCCATAAAAGGTGTTTTCACCGGATATGAAAAAATCAATAATGGCCACATTAACAGTACATACAACTTGATTTTCGACGAAAACAACAATGTTACAAAATATGTTCTTCAGAAAATCAATACAAATGTGTTTAAAAATCCTGATGAACTTATGAGCAACATAGTTGCAGTTACACAGCATATCCGCAAAAAGAATGCTGAAAACAATGTGAGTTGTCCTGAACGCAGAACTCTCTCATTCTTCCCGAGTTTGGACGGAAAATATTATTACATTGACAAGCAAAACAATTGTTGGCGTCTTTACACATTCATCGATGATGTTTACACATTCAACTCAATTGACAGCGAAGAAGTTTTCTATAATGCCGGTGCGGCATTTGGTGAATTTCAAAATCTGCTTACAGATTTTGACGGTGCATCACTTTTTGAAACAATCAAGAATTTCCACCATACTGCTTCTCGTTTCAACGATTTGAAAAAAGCTGTTGAAGATAATAAGGCAGGCAGACTTGACTCTGTTAAAGAAGAAATTGAGTTTGCACTTCAGCGTGAGGCTGACACACACATCCTTGTGGATATGATTGCCGAAGGCAAGTTACCACTTCGTGTTACTCACAATGACACAAAACTTAATAACATTCTTTTCGATAACATTACAAACAAAGGTATCTGCATTATCGACCTTGATACTGTTATGCCGGGACTTTCAGTTTATGACTTTGGTGACAGTATACGTTTTGGTGCTAATACTGCAGCCGAAGATGAAAAGGATGTTTCAAAGGTAAGCCTTAGTCTTCCTCTTTATGAGGCTTATGTAGATGGTTATCTCAGCAGTGCCAAGGATGGACTTACAGACCTTGAAAAAGAGCTTCTTCCGTTTGGTGCAAAGATTATGACCTATGAATGTGGTATTCGATTCCTTACAGACTACCTTAACGGTGACGTGTATTTCAAAACCGACTATCCTGAACACAATCTTGTCCGTTGTCGTACACAGTTTGCTCTTGTTAAGGATATGGAAGACAAGATGGAAAAGATGATGGAAATCACAAAAAAATATTGCTAAATAACATTTAAGGGACTCTACCGATTTGGTAAAGCCCCTTATTTTTAACTCAATTTCGTAAAAAGCTTTGGTAAAAATCTTTTTACAACAAATATTGTCCGACCAACCACAAGACAAAGCTCACCGTTTTTTGTGCGAAGAATTTTTGCAAGGATTCCTGTAAATCCGCTTCCCTTTAAATGTTTCGAAAGACGAGCATATCTTGGATTTTTAACGGCTTCTTCAAAGAATTTTTTTCTGTCCTTATGAGTCATTTTTGAACGCTTATCACAGTTTCGCTCAAGTGCAGAGAAAAAATATCTCGTATATCGCAAGGCTAAAAATTCAAGGTTTTCAGATGTGAGCATATTCCAATATTCAAGTTGGGAATACAACCTATCAATTTTCACCATTATATCCTCGTAATATGTTGGAATAAAACTTCCCGTTGTGCTTCCTGCGTGTTTAACGTAATGATATGGTGCAAAATCAATAATATTGCCGGACTCCGCATTCATAAAAAAATCAATATTGAATATAATGTCCTCGTTAAATTTCATTATGGGGAAAAGAGCTTTGCTCTCTTTAAGAAAAGCAACATTATACATTTTGTTACAAGGATAACCGTACAAATCCTTCGCTTCAAGTTTAAGAATTTCTTCACGCAATTCCTTTTGATTTTTTATTCTCTTATTTTCGTATGACACCGTTTTTGTGGTTTTAAGAACACCTTTATCATCGTAATATTCCTCCACAAGTCCAAAAATCACAACTTGTGCAGGATTGTTTTTGACCGATTCAGCCAACACCTGAAGCATATCAGCGTCAAAGTAGTCATCGCTGTCAAGAAAACAGAGATATTCACCACAAACAACACTCATAGCCATATTTCGTGCCTTTGCAACGCCACCGTTTTTGGGGAGATGAATAACCTTGATTCTGCTATCTGTTTTTGCAAAATCATCACAAATCTTACCGCTTTTGTCAGGCGAACAATCGTCAACAAGCAGTAATTCAAAATCAGTAAAGGTTTGTGCCAAAACTGACTCAATGCTTTTTTCTATATACCTTTCCACGTTATAAACAGGCATTATTATACTGATAAATGGTGTCATTACAACTCACCTCACTGTGTTGAATTATAAATCAAAATACAGATGTTGTCAATTAAATCAATATCTCTTGCTTTTTGCTTTGTGAATGGTATAATATTTAAATAATTTACACAAGCATTCACAAAAGGAGAACATATATGAAAACAAAAAAGACCGTTGTCAATATTGCATTATCAGGTATGTTCCTGGCTTTGGCTTTTGTAATGCCGTTTCTTACAGGCCAAATTCCTGAAATCGGCTCAATGCTTTGCCCGATGCACATTCCCGTTCTTATTTGCAGCTTTGTCTGCGGTGCACCTTATGGACTTATTGTCGGTGCGATTGCTCCTGTTTTTCGCTCACTTACTCTTGGTATGCCCACACTTTTTCCAAAAGCAATTGCAATGACTTTTGAGCTCGCCGTTTACGGATTGATGGCAGGATTGTTGTATAAAGCATTACCAAAGAAGAAAATCAACATTTACATATCACTTTTAGGTGCAATGGCAGTTGGCCGTGTTGCTTGGGGCATTGCTATGTTCACCATTATGGGATTTGATATATCAAAATTCAGTCTTGCAACCTTTTGGGCAGGTGCAGTTACAAATGCAATTCCAGGAATTATACTGCAGATTATTCTTATTCCGATAGTTGTAATGATTTTAGAAAATGCAAATCTTATTTCAGATAAAAGTAAATAATCATTCACAAAGCATCAGTGTGAAACTGTTGCTTTTTTATTTGCACAATATAATTGCTTTAATAAATTCCGATTTTTTAAGCCGATTATTTTATAAAATTGATAGTCATCAATAGTCCGTCAATACTTGAAAAACATATAAAATAATGGTATAATGCAATATATGTAATTAAAATCGACGAAAGTGAGATTTTTAATATGAAAAGATTCATAAATGATATAAAGAAATTCTGGAATTATACAGTATATTCTGTTCAATCCGATTTAAAAGCAGAGGTTGCAGGTTCGTTCCTCAGTTGGATGTGGTGGATTCTTGACCCGCTGCTTTATATGCTTGTTTATACTTTTGTTGCCGTGTTTGTATTTAACAGTAAAGAACCGTACTTTCCTGTTTTTGTATTCATAGGTCTTAATGTGTGGACATTCTTCAGTAAAACAGTAAAATCAGGCGTTAAACTTATTCAAAGTAAAAAGAGCATTGTTACAAAAGTTTATATCCCGAAATTTGTCTTTATCCTTGATAAAATCGGTGTTTTCGGAATAAAGATGTTTATATCATTTGCACTTACAGCTGTGTTTATGATTTTCTATCGTGTCCCTGTTACATGGAAAGTTTTGTGGGTAATTCCTCTTTTCTTATTGCTTTTCATAATCACTTATGCTTGTACAACAATTATTACTCACTTTGGTGTTTTTGTTGAGGACTTGCTCAATGTAATTACGGTTGTTCTTCAATTAGGCTTTTACATTTCAGGTATTTTCTATTCTATCGAAACAAGAATTCTTCCAAAGAGCGAGTTAATCGGTACTATTCTTATTAACTGCAATCCTATTGCTCTTATTATGACAGATATGCGAAATGTACTTCTCTATAACGGTGAGCCTCACTACATTGCACTTGCTATATGGACAGTTGTGGGAATTATAATTTCTGCTATCGGTACAAGAATTATTTATAAACACGAAAACAGCTACGTTAAGGTTATATAAGAGGTGAACAAAATGTCTAATTCTGCTATTTCAGTAAAAGATGTGAAAATCAGATACCGTATGCTTAACAAGGTTTCATTTTTCAGGGCATTGATGTCACCTAAAAACTTCACTAAAACAGAATATTTTGAAGCTGTAAAAGGTGTTTCATTTGAAGTCGAGAAAGGTCAGATTTTAGGTATCGTTGGTAAAAACGGTAGTGGTAAATCAACACTCCTTCGTGCTATTGCAGGTATCTTCTCTCCTGACGAAGGCACAATTGATTTACACGGAAACTCAATTTCACTTCTTTCAATCGGTGTTGGTTTCCAGAACTCTCTTACAGGTCGTGAAAACATTTACCTTTCAGGTATGCTTTTAGGCTTTTCAAGAGAATTTATCAATGAGAAGATTGATGAAATCATCGAATTTTCAGAATTGGAAAAATTCATTGACCGCCCTGTAAAATCTTACTCAAGCGGTATGTACTCTAAGCTTGCTTTCTCAATTACAGCAATTCTTGAAACAGATATTATGCTTATTGACGAAGTTTTAAGCGTTGGTGATGCTAAATTCAAGAAAAAGAGTTATGCTAAAATGAAGGAGCTTATCTCTAAGGACGACAGAACTGTCTTAATCGTTTCACACAGTTCTGATACAATCAAGAGCCTTTGTGATAATGTTCTCTGGATTCACGATGGTGAAATGAAAATGTACGGAACAACCGCGGAAGTTCTCCCAAAATATGATGAATTTATGAAATAAGCTATGAGTATGAATAATAAACCAATAGATTTTGTCATTATATGGGTTGACGGTAACGACCCTGAATGGCGTAAAGAAAAAAATGAATATGACGGAACGGTTGTAACAACAGCCAATAGTGAAGTGCGTTTCCGCGATTGGGACAATCTTCAATATTGGTTCAGAGCTGTGGAAAAATATGCACCTTGGGTTAACAAAATTCACTTTGTGACCTGGGGTCATTTGCCCTCCTGGCTTGATACAACAAACCCGAAACTTAATATTGTAAATCACAAGGATTATATTCCTGCGGAGTATCTTCCAACATTCAGTTCTCATACAATTGAGCTTAATCTTCACAGAATTGAGGGCTTAGCAGAACAATTTGTATATTTCAATGACGATATGTTTTTGAACAAGCCTGTTTCTCCCGAAGATTTCTTCAAAGACGGTCTTCCCTGTGACACCGCCGCCGTTCATTGTATTTATTTTGCAAACGACAGTGCAGGATTTTTCCACGGTGCTGACATTGAAGTAATTAACGATAATTTTAACAAGCATCAATGTATGAAGCGTGATTTCAAAAAATGGTTTGACCCTAAAAACGGGCTTAAAAATGTTATGCGAACAGCACTTTTAATGCCATGGCCTTGGTTCCCCGGAATGTATTGTCACCACACACCTTCTTGTTTTTTGAAATCAACCTTTGATAAGGTATGGGACAAGGCTTATGACACTCTCCACGAAACCTGTCTTAACAAATTCAGAAAAAAAGGCGACGTTAATCAATGGGTTATGAAATACTGGCAGTTGGCAGAAGGTAATTTTGCTGTAAGAAAAGCAGAATTCTGTCAGTGTTATCATATTGATAACGAAATGTTTAAAGAACTTTGTAAGGAAATCGATTTGAAATCTCATTCTATGATTTGTATTAACGATACTGTCAACACAGAAGATTTTGAGGAAAAGAAGAACACAATCATTTCGCTTTTCGAGAAAAATCTTCCTGACAAATCTGCTTTTGAGAAATGATGAGGGTGATTGAATGAAGAAAAACTTTATTTGGCTTTTTGGTGAAAACCTTGGAAGCACAGCAAATAACAATTCTTTTTACTTCTGGAAACAAGCAGTATCTATAAAAGATGATATTGATAAATACTTTGTTATGAGTAAAAACCAAAGTAATTTAAGTGTTTATAACTCACTTTCACCTCAGGAAAAAGAGTTTGTGTTATGGAAAAACAGCAAAAAGCATTTTGAAATATTTCATTTTGCAGATTTATTCTTTGTGTCTTTAAGCTACAAGGATATTTTGCCTGATAAACTCCTTGTCAAAAAGCTTAATTTTCTTATTACAAAACCTTTGATTTATCTTCAGCACGGAACACTTGGAATTAAAGCGATTGGTTATAAGGGCGACACATATAACAACAATATGTTCCGTTTTGTTTATTACAACAAGAATATAAAAGATACTTTCAAGGAACAAAATCAGTTCAGGGATTATCAGCTATATTACGGAATTTATCCTCCAAGATATAAGGAACTCGTAAAAAGACACAAAGAATATTCCGAAACAAAAACCGAAGGTAAGAATATTCTCTGGTTCCCTACTTGGCGTGAATATTTCGGTAAAAACTATAAAACTGAAATACTCTTGTTGCAGATGAGGAAAATTCTTGGCAATCAGGCTCTTGCTGATTATCTTGAAAGCACCTCTTCAACATTCACTGTTTGTCTTCATCAGTTTTTTGACGAGGATAAAATCTCATATCTCAAAGAAGATGTTGATACTGACCGAATAAAATTCGTTCACGCAAAAAATACAGATGTTCTCGACGAACTTGCTCGTAATGATGTGCTCATTACCGACTATTCTTCTGTAGGTTTTGATTTTACAACTCTTAATAAGCCCGTTATCCTTTATCAGCCCGATTTGGAAACATACCTTAAAGGCAGAGGGCTTTATTGCACGATTGATGAATTAAAAGAAGTTTCAATTTCAAAATCAAAACAATTGATTGATACTATTGTTAATGAAACATACACAATCAATCCTTTCTTCCGTTCAAGATTACCTGAAGAAATTGATTATGACTATATTATTGAAGGTCAGCACATTGACCGTATGTACAATGAATTTGCAGAAATTCAGAGAAACAAAATCACATTTTTAGGTTACAATTTTTATGGTATTGGTGGTACTGTTTTTGCAACTCGTTCACTTGCAGAAGCGTTGCTCGAAAAAAACTATCTTGTTCAGTTAGTTTGCTTAAAAGGCTTTAAAAAGTTTAATAAAATGCCTTACGGATTACAGCTCACACCACTTTATGTTGATGGCAGAAGAACAAAAACAGAAATACTTAAGCGTTTAATTCCAAAGATGGATTGCTTCTACGGAAATCTTAATTACGATTGCTCAAAGGCTAATTTATGGCCTTACGCAAATATTGCCCTTAAAAATCTTCTTAAAAACTTAAAATCAAAGACACTTGTTTCAACAAGAGAATCATTGCATCTTTATATGACTGAAGATTTATCAGAGCATATTGAAAACAAGATTTATTTCTTCCATTGTGCTTCAAGTGTTGTTTGTGACCTTTATCCCGAAGCATTTAACAGAATATCAAAGGAAAAGCTTCCTAAAGTTGTATTCGTTACAGACGAAAGTAAAAAGGCATATAAGGCTGATTTGGATTATGACAATTACGAAAAGAGTCTTGTACTTGGTAATGCTCTTGAAATCAGCAGAAGTGTTGAGCGTGACGAAATAACCGTGGATACTGACGAAGAAAAAGTTGGCTTCAACGGTATGTATCTTGTAAGAATCAGTCCTGACAGAAAGCCCGACCTTGATAATTTGTTGGGATTTGCTCATTATCTTAAGGAGCATAATGAAGAAAACATCACTATTAATGTTTATGGTAATGGTGGTTATCTTAATGAATTTCTTGAGCAGATTTACGATAATGAATTAGACGATTATATAAGATATTGCGGAGAAACAAGCAATCCAAAGGCTGAAATGGAAAATTATGATGCAGTTGTTGACTTTACTCTCAATCATTCGTTTGGAATGCCGTATATTGAAGCAGTATTAAACGGCAAAATGCTTTATTGCGCTGACAATATCGCTTCCCGCGAGGTGCTTAAAGGTATTGATGGTTGTATTTATTCTTCTTACGAGGATTTGGTTGATAAAATCCGCAAGTTCCCTGAGGTTACAGAAGAACAGCTTAAATTCAATTATGACAAAATCTGTGAAACATATTCAAGACGAGTTCTCGCAGATAAGTTTATTGATTTTATGAATAATTAAGTTGGTGATTAAAATGATTTTTGATACACTTGAAAATATAAAGAATTATGAGGGCTTGGGCAGAGTCTATACTGCACTTAAATTCCTTAGTGAAACCGATTTTACAAAAATGGAATTAGGAAGATATGAGCTTCAGGGTGACGATATCTTCTATATGGTTCAGCGTTATGCTACTGACCCCGAAAAGACTGTTTCCGAAGCACACAAGAAATATATTGATATTCAGTTTATGGTTGATGGTGAGGAAATAATCGGAGTTGCACCTATCTCTTGTGAAAAAACTGAAACTGAAGCAAAGCCCGAAAACGACGTTTGGTTTTATGAATGTAAAACAGAACCGTTAACACTTATTAAAAACAGTTTTATGGTTCTTTATCCAAATGATTTGCATTGTCCGGGTGTAGCAGTTAATAAGCCGTTATCCTGTCTTAAGGTTGTTGTAAAGGTAAGGGTATAATTATGACAAAAGGTATGGAATCACTCAATCAGCTTTACAGAATTGGCTGTGGTCCGTCAAGTTCACATACCATGGGACCTGAAAAGGCTTGTTTTCTTTTTAAAGAAAAGAACAGTGATGCTGATGAGTTTAAAGCAGTTCTCTATGGCTCACTTGCAAAAACAGGCAAAGGACACTGTACTGATACTGTTATCGAAAGCACCTTATCCCCTGTTCCTTGCAAGGTTGAATTTGACTATAACAACACAGATATTGAGCATCCGAACACAATGGACTTGTTCGCATACAAAAACGGCGAACAGACAGATTATATCCGTGTTTTCAGTGTCGGTGGCGGACGAATTGAATTTAACGGCAGTTCTTCTGCAAAGGAGCCTGTTGTTTATACATTAAGCACCTTCAAAGAGATTAAAGATTATTGCAAAGAAAAGAAATGTCGTCTTTGGCAATATGTTGACGAGGTGGAGGGTGAATACATCTGGGACTACCTTGCAAAAGTATGGCAAACAATGAAAGATGCCATTGAAACAGGTATTGAGGACGAAGGCGTTCTCCCAGGCGGACTTGAAGTGCAGAAAAAGGCTAAATACCTTTACAATATGGAGCATATTGGTGAAAGTGCCGAAACGAGAGAAAACAGAGAGGTCTGCTCTTACGCTTTCGCAGTAAGTGAACAGAATGCTTCAGGTCACAGAATTGTTACTGCACCTACTTGTGGTGCTGCAGGTGTACTTCCTGCGGTTTTGTACTATATGCAATTAAAACACGGGTACACAGACCGTCAGATTTTACAGGCATTGGCAACAGGTGGTCTTATCGGTAATCTTGTCAAGACAAATGCATCAATTTCAGGTGCTGAATGTGGATGTCAGGCTGAAATCGGTACTGCTTGTGCTATGGCTGCGGCAGCTCTTGGTGAACTTTTTGGTCTTAAAAGAGGTAAGATTGAATATGCCGCTGAAATTGCTATTGAACATCATTTAGGTCTTACCTGCGACCCTATCTGCGGACTTGTGCAGATTCCTTGTATTGAGCGAAACGCAGTTGCTGCAATGCGTGCCATAAATGCTGTTAATCTTGCAAGCTTCTTAAGTGAAACACGAAAAATTTCACTTGATAACGTCATCACAACAATGAAGAAAACCGGTATGGATATTCACTCTGCATACCGTGAAACGAGCGAAGGCGGACTTGCTACACTTGATATTTAGGAGACGCATTATGTCATATTTATTTGTACATTTCAAAGAGAAAATTACACCTGACGGTGAACAAGTATATTTTGGCATCAGTCGTGATGGTATGAATTGGGAAAAGGTTAATGACGGAAACCCGATTTTGACTGCACAACTTGGTGAAAAAGGTTGTCGTGATATTGAGATTGTCCGACTTCGTGACAAAAGTTATGTAATTCTCACAACTGATTTATGTGTTGCCAATCGTTATGACGAAAACTTACAGCTTGATTGGTCAAACATCAATCGTACAGGAAGCAAATATCTTCGTATGTGGAAAACAAAAGACCTTGTGAATTTCAGCGAAGAAAAGCTTGTTCATTTTGGCAGAGATGACTTTGGTTGTATGTGGGCACCGGAAGTCTTTTATGATGAAATCAATGACGAGTACCTTATTCATTGGGGTTCAACAGTTGCAGAGGATGACTACAAGCACATGTCCATTTACTGCTCAACCACAAAGGATTTTGAAACATTTTCAGAGCCTAAGCTCTTTTTTACAAAAGATAATGAAATCCTTGATACTCACATAAGAAAAATTGACGGCGTGTATCACATGTTCTATAAAAACGCCCATAATCCGTCAATGAACATGCATGCTACATCCGAAAACCTTTATGGTCCTTATGAACACGATAAAGGTTTTGAGGACTATATGGAAAATAAAGTCGAAAAACCGGGTTCTTATGAAGCAGGCACGAGCTTCACACTACCTGACGGCAGATGGTGTATTCTCTTCGACTTCTTCGGATGCGAAAAAGAAAAAATGGGTTATGTTCCGTTTATTTCATCAAAGCCCGGCGATATGAATGTTACTCGTTGTCCCGATTTATTCAGTTTCCCTTATGGTTTCAAACATGGTGGTGTAATTGAAATTACAGATGAAGAGTACGAAAGACTCAAAAATATGTAAAAAATTAACCGTAGGAGCTTTTCCTACGGTTTTGTTTTGCTTATTCAAATTTACTGAAATCTGCAGGTTCGTCAATGGATTCTACATACGATGCTTTGAGCTTTTCCTGATTAAATTTTTCTGCTCTTTCGTCAAGCCAAGTAATAATATCTGCGTGAACCTCGTCACGATTGATTTCGTTAAAAATCTCGTGTCGTGCATCTTCATATATTTTCATTGTCACATTTTTGTGTCCTGTCTTTTTAAGTGTTTTATATACTTCCTTAACACCTTTGCCATAATCACCAACAGGGTCCATTGAGCCTGAAAGAAGGAAAATCGGCATACTTAAAGGTACTGAGTTATACCAACGGCGTGATGACACCTGCTTAAGAGTCATAAACAATGCTTTCATTCCGTTTACTGTATATTTATATCCGCAAAGCTCATCAGAAATAAACTTGTCCACCTCTGTTTCATCGCGGGAAACCCAGTCACACTCCGTTCGTTTTTTTGTCTTTTTATTGTATGAACCAAAAGCCATTGTGTCAAGAATATCCGAACGATACATAGGTCCATTCTGTTTAGCCAATGTATTTGCAAGGTAGATGCCGATTCCAAGCATAGGATTTTCACCGCTTGTGCCTGTATAAACAACACCGTCAAGAAAATATCCGTATTTAGCAGTATATTTTCTTGCAATAAGGCTACCCATACCGTGACCTATCATAAAGAACGGCAAATCAGGATATTCAGCCTTTGCAATATCGGATAAGGTCTTCAAATCTTCAACAAATGTTTCTTCACCATTTTCACCGAAAAATCCAAGCTTTTCTCTGTCCTCAACGGAAAAGCCGTGACCCACATGGTCGCTGACAAAAACAGCATATCCTGCTTTACAGAGTTCAAGAGCGAAACGGGAATAACGGTTTGAGTATTCTGCCATACCGTGAGAAATCTGCACAATGCCCTTTATTGAGCCATAGTCAATAGGTGCTGCACTTTGAGCAAATATGTCACACAAGCCTGATGCGGATGGAAACGAATATTCTTTAGTCAAAAATTCCAAAAAAATCACCTTTTTATTTTTACTGAAAAGATAAATCAAGGTATTTTACCACATAAAAAGATAAATTTCTACATTTCCCAACTATTTTAGGCATAAGTAACAAATGCACAAGCCATTTATTAGCGGTATTCAACAAATTATAATCTGTGAATTTATTTAATATGCCTCATATTGTCAACATCGTACCATTTTATCTCAAAGCCTGCACCATGGGAGCAGAAAACAGATGATGAAGGATTTTCCAAATCTCTTTCTTTATCATAACCGATTTTTTCAATTACCTCTTCTGCATTATGACATGGTCTGTACCCGTTTTCACGCATTGAAATCACACCTTTACCTGATGTGTATGAAATCACTTCTTCGGGATAGTCCATAAATTCAGAAACAGGCCCACTACCTTTTATAATCGCTTCTGTTTCTGTCATTTCAGGTGGCAGAAATTCACCGTGTAACCTTTGAATATCGGAAATTGCTCTGCCAAACAAGTCAATAGGTACTCTCAATTTGAATGCATAATAAGGTTCAAGCAAGATATTTTCAGCCTTTTCAAGTCCTTGTCTTATTGCTCTGTAAGTCGCCTCTCTGAAATCCCCACCTTCTGTATGTTTAAGGTGAGAACGACCTGCGGTAAGGATAATTTTAATATCTGTAAGCGGTGAGCCCGTGAGAACACCAAGATGCTCTTTTTCCTTGATATGAGTAAGAATCAAATGTTGAAAATTAGAATCCAGCGTTTCAAGACTGCATTCATTTTCTATAACTACTCCACTATCTCTCGGAGCCGGTTCAATACGCAGTTGAGTTTCTGCATAATGACGCAAAGGTTCATAATGACCATAACCCATAACGGAAGATTTTACTGTTTCTTTATATAAAATTTTGCAGGGACCAAACTCAATATCCATTCCAAATCGTTCTTTTACGAGGGATTGAAGAATTTCAAGCTGAATTCTGCCCATTACGCGAATCTGAATCTGCTCTTCGCCTGAATAATTCCAGATATGAACGGAAAGTTCAGGTAACTCCTGGTCAATTATACGAAGGTTTCTGTATGCTGTGTGAATGTCAGTTCCGTCAAGAATTTTTACCTGTGCAGAAAGCAAAGGGTTTATTTTCATTGATGAATTGTGATTAACACCACCAAGATTTATTGTTTCTCCTGCTGATACTGTTGAGAGTCCCGAAACAGCACAGACCCCACCGGCAGAAACCTCTTTGATTGGTTGATGCTTTTCTCCTGAATATATTCTTATGGTGTCGATTTTTTCTTCTCCTATGCTCATTTTAACAAATGCTTTGCCGCCTGTTATTTTAAGAAAGCTTAAACGATTCCCCTGATTATCGTAGAGAATTTTGTAAACTCTTGCACTAAAATCATCAGGATATTCCTTATAAAGAGTATATTTTTCTATTCCGTCAAGAAGATTGTCAACACCAATATCCTGCAAAGCAGAACCAAAAAAGCAAGGGAAAATTTTTCTTTCTGCAATGGCTTTTGCAACTTGATTTGTCACAAAATTCTCGTCAATATTACCTTCAAGAAAATGCTCCAGCAATTCTTCACTTGTCATGAAGATTTCCTCGTCAAAGGATTCTTTTCCTTGAGTAAAATCAACACATTCACTGCCAAATTTTTGTTTCAACTCATAAAGCGAACTGCTTTTATCAAAACCATCTCTATCCGCTTTATTTACAAAAATGAAAACAGGAATACTGTATTCGTTCAGCAATTGCCATATAGTTTCTGTATGACTTTGTATTCCCACGGTACCGTCTATAACAAGAACAGCATAGTCAAGAACACTTAATGTTCTCTCCATTTCTGCAGAAAAGTCAATATGTCCCGGAGTGTCAATAAGTGTGAATTGCTTTTCACATATTGTAAAAGGATTTTGTTTTGAAAAAATAGTAATACCACGATTCCGTTCAAGCTCGTGAGAGTCAAAATGGGAATCCTTTTTGTCAACGCGACCAAGCCGACGAATAACACCTGTTCTGTAAAGAATGGCTTCCGTCAGCGTAGTTTTTCCTGCATCAACGTGAGCAAGTATTCCGATTATACTTTCCTTTGAACGCATATTATAACCTCTGATAATTTTTCTATATTATATCAAATTGTGTTTTTCATATCAATACATATAATAATTGCTTTTTTTACGTAATGAAAGTATAATCTAATTATTAAATAACATACTTTTAGTTGATAATCTCCAACTCAACCAACGGTTTGTATATTTTAACGAATTTCAGGTTTATACTGAATATGAAAGGAGGGCAGATAATGGACCAGATGAAAATCGGAAAATTCATTGCCGAATGCAGAAAAAAGAATGGTCTTACACAGATTCAATTAGCTGACAAATTAGGCATTACTGACAGAGCCGTATCAAAATGGGAAAACGGCAGGTCATTACCTGATTCTTCAATAATGCTTGACTTATGTGATATTCTTAAAATCAATGTAAATGATTTGTTGAGTGGAGAGGTAGTTTCAATGGATAATTATGACAAGAGTTTAGAAGAAAATTTACTAAAAATGGTTAAGGAAAAAGAAAAGTCTGATGAACGTTTATTAAATGTTGAAATCATTTTTGGTGTTGTAGGTTTAATCTTGTGTCTTGCACTTATTTTTGTAGGTTGCTATGTACCAATGGTTTCTTGGTTAAGAGCAGTATTATGTATAACTGGCTTTATATTCATTTTCGTTATTTCATTCTGTTTATTGAGAATTGAACAGCTTGCAGGATATTACGAATGTGAGAATTGTCATTATAAATATGTGCCAACCTACAATAGTGTTTTATGGGCTATGCATATAAACAGAACAAGATATATGAAATGTCCCAAATGCCACAAGTGGTCTTGGCAAAAGAAAACAATCAGTAGAGATTAGAAACATATATAAGAATATTTGCACTCTAGTTTTCTTCGTCTTGTATTTTTATTCTTCTCATAGTATAATAATTCCATAAAAAATTGGAAAACAAAGGAGAATTTGTTATGAAAATGACGAAAAAGATTTTGTGCATCCTTATGGTTTGTGTTATGCTTTTTCAAAGCTCAACTTTATCTTATGCGTTGTTAGGTGAGCTTGAAGATGCTGTTGAGGATTTTAACAACGAGGCTGACAGAGTTGTCTGGGACAGAATCTGGGAAAGCAAAAGTGAAACAGTTGAAGCTGCTGTTACAATGTTTGTAGGTAGCGACGAAAACGACAGAACAATCGCATGGTATTCTGATACAGAAACAGGATATGTTGAATTAATGGGTATTACAAGTTCAGAAAAATATGATGCAGAAGCAAGACAAACTGCTGAAGGTGATTATCGTTTAATTGTAACACTCAAGGACCTTATGCCGGGAGTTTACACATATAAGTGTGTAAGCGGTGATTATGAGTCAGCACTTTATACTTTCAAAATTGAAGATGACGATAACAGCACTGTTCTTTACGTTTCTGACATTCATGTTACTGAGGATAACGAAGAAAGCCCTAATGAGCTTTGCGATACATCATATCTTTGGAATGAAGTTCTTGAAAACGCTACAAATAAGGCTATTTCTGAGGGCAACACTCTTGATGCTATCGTTTCAGGTGGCGACCAGGCTTCAGAGGGTCTTCGTAACGAATACGAGGGACTTAGCTCACCTGCTCTTATAAAGTCAATTCCTTTCTCAATTTCTGTTGGTAATCACGACAGAAAGAGTGTTGGTTATAAGGACTATACTGCTAATCCTAATGAACCTGAGCAGACATTCAGGTCATACATAGGTACTGACTATTGGTTCAGACAGGGCGACGCACTTTTCCTAATTCTTGACTCTTGCAATGTTTCTATGAAAGAACATTATAACTTTATGAAAGAGGCAACAGAAAAGAACGAAGATGCTGTATGGGTAATTGCCGTTATACACCATGATATGTTCGGTGGCAGAGAGCCTTGGCTTGATAGTGAAAATGCAATGTTACGCCTTTTGTGGACACCTTTCTTTGACGAATTCGGCGTTGATATGTGCCTTTACGGACACAGCCATTATTACAGTGTTTCAAATGTTATTTACGGCAGAGAAACAGTAGAAGAAACAGGACACAATGCTGAACTTACAGACCCACAGGGTACAGTATATATTGCATCAGGCTCAATATCTCGTCACGCTTCTGTGCTTGATGACGAAGGCAACACACCACCTGTCGGTGAAAATGCAGGATATACTCGTCTTGAAGAAGCAGAAACAATTTATAATCTTATGGAATTTACAGAGGACACTCTTACATTCAAATCATACAGCAGCGAAAACAATGAAGAATTTAACCGTCTTGTAATCAATAAGACATCAAAAGAGGGCGGTCATAACTACAAAAATTCAGCTTGGTATCTTAAACCCATTGCTTTCTTTGTTGGTAGAATCGTAAATATCATAAACAATCACGATATGTATCAGAGATATAAAGAGCAGGGCTTTGACGTTTCACTTAAAGAAGGCCTTATCGGTAGTTGATTAGCCACATAAACAACTTCACAAATAAAACAACCTCCTTGTAAACGCTACAAGGAGGATTTTTATACCCAGTGTCAAATAAATCGGAGTTTAACGAGCACATTTCGTAGGGGCGGATGCCCACATCCGCCCGCAATAAGTTACTGTTAAACCCAAACGGGACGATGTGGGCATCGTCCCCTACAAATTAATCATCCCGATAAATTATAATTTGAAAACGAAGTCGATAACATATTATATTTAATTTTCATCAGTAAAAAAAGTGACAGTCCCCTTTTTACGGAAATTAATTACAAAGAATATCTGTTTCCATATATCGGATGCCCATATACTTTATCATTTCCTTAAAACAATACTTTGACATATAAAAAGGACCTGCATTTCTGCAAGTCCTTCAATGTATAGTTTTTTATTATTTTACAGCATCAATAATTGGTTTGATAGCCATTTCGCTGAACGCTTTATCACCATAAATGAAGTAAAGAATATCACTTACTGTTCTTGTGATAATATAAAGTGCACGGTTAATACCCTCTGTTGTCTTAGCTGAATCACCGCTTGTAATCTTGTTGAAAATGTCATAGAAACGGTCGTTTGCTGCCTGGAATTCTTCTTTGTCAACTACCTTATTAGCGAGCATCTTGTCAACCTGTGCGATAGCTTCTTTGAGTTCCTTTGCATCTTCAGCAGAAAGAGTACTTGTGTCGTAATCTCTCATTGTGTCAACATCTTCTCTTAATTTCTTTGTTTCTCTGCTGTAGTTGAACTGAGGGAAGATGTCAGGATATGAATGAACACTTGTAAAGCTTTCATCAGTAACAAGCTGAATAATAAGAGTCATAAGAACGTCGTTTGACGCTGTTGTTGCGTGATTCTGTCCGCTGAAATAGAATGTGTGTTCAGGAAGAAGACCTGTGCAAACATCCATAACACCTTCAGGGTCAGTATGGTTATGATTCTTAGGGTCAGTACAGTTGTTTCTTGCAGCAACATAATCTGCAGGAAGCTTTGTGTTTCTATTTACACTGTATGCACCCATTGATGTTGATTCAACATGGATGATACCGTCGCAATTCTGCTTATCGTGTGAAACTGCAAGCTGATAAAGTTCAACGTTTGTGTCAACAATGTCAAAAACCTTAACGCCGTCTTCAATAGCTTTAAGAACAAATTTTTCAGAATCAAGCTGTGCCTGATAATACCAATCAGTCTGTCTGCGGATTTCTTCAAGTCCTTTTTCTGAAAGATACTTTTCTCTGCAAGCAGGGTAATCACCTGATGGAACAAGACCCCACATAAGAGTTGAATATCTTAAATAGTCATTGATAAGTGTGTCTGCAATACAATCAAGAAGATTATCAACATCAGTCTTTGGCATAAGTCTCATTGCGATATTGATAATATAACCAAGATAGTTTTCGTAACCGATAACTGATGGCATTGCTGTTGTGTAAAGAGCTTTGCTGTCCTTATTGAAACCATATCTGTAGCAGTCACCAAGAAGTGCAGCGCCGTCAAGAGCAGGAACTGCAAATACGATTCTGTTTATATCTCTTGAAAGAGAAATGTTCTGCTCATCATAATATTTCATAAGTGCATTTGCTATTGAACCACCCTGGCTGACAGGAATAAGATTAACCTTATCTGAACCGACATCTTTCTTAACAAACTGAATGTAGTCATAAAGGTCCTTTGCTGTCTGAATCATATTGCCTGTTGAAACATAGTTGAAAACATAAAGGTTTTCCATACCTGCAATATCAAAATATTCCTGTACAGGGAAATGATTGAGCATCTGTGTTCTCTGTTTTTCAGTAATTGTAGCAACGCTACCATCGTAAACAGCAGGACGAACATCATCGATAAATTCACCGTTAGCATCTGAACGCTGTTTACCCATAAGGATATCGCCAAGAATCTTTGATACTTCTTTTGCAGCTAACTGGTCCTTATCTTCCTGTGTGATAAACATCTTTGTTACAGGGAGAAGTGCTTTTGTTACGATTTCTGTAATTTCCTCTTCGCCGATTGTCACATAAAATGGTCCGGGAATTGGCTCACCGTTAGCATCAACTGCGATTTCGCCATTTTCATAAGAATAAGTTTCACTCTGAAAAAGTCCCGGAATAATAATTGTAGGAACATACTCTTTCTTTGATGAGTAGCCAAGAATTGACATACATGACAGAGTAAGAACTACTGCCAACATTACGGCAAGAACTTTTTTCATCTTTTTCATTGTAATACCCCTTTTGTAAAAGTTTTTTAACAGATAAATTATATCAGTTAATCAACACTTTGTAAATAAATTCCGCTTATTCAAATTATACAAAAAGGACTTGTGCTTTTTTATCAACTTGCACAAGCCCCCTGCTTTATTGAACATTTTACGCCTTAATTGTAAATTAATGAACCGTTAGTATATAATTCGTGTGCTATAGCATCAAAGCCATCAACCGCACCGTCCTGATTCATATCGCCTGCATAAAATTTTGCAGTACCATCATCAACCTTGTATGTTGTTGCACAAACCTGTGCCATTACTGTATAGTCAGTAGCATTTACCGCATTTGAAGCATCAATATCTCCTCGCATTGCAACAAGGTAAGTTTTTGTTGTTGTGCTGTCCGAAACGGTTAATGTTGATGTGGTCGTACCGCTTCCGTTTCGTGTACGGCTGAATCCACTGGCAGAGTTATTCGTAACATAAGAATAATAGTTTGTTACATCCTTACCTACCATAATAACATTTCTTGCAGTATCAAACTGAACATCTGTTGCACCATATCTCAAAATACCTACACCATAAGTATCCGTTGAAAGAGTCGGATATGTAAGTGCTGTTGTTGCATTTGAGAATATAACACCTGTCGGTATGTGAATTGTTGAATCAGCTACCGTACTATTGCTGAAAAATGGTGCTTTTGTACCGCTTCCTATTATGAAATAACTGTAATAAGTATTGCTTGTCTGGTCATCCCATGTGGCATCCATTGTGTACCACTCACCGTCTTCCATCTGCACCATATTCCATTTATGAGCACCACCATCACCTGTACCGACAACAGTAAGGCAAGGAAGACCCTCACGGTCACAAAGAAGCTTGAATGCCTCTGCATAGCCTTCACAAACACAAACGCCGTTAATCAATGCACCGTAAACATCGAAAATATTTGATTCAGAAATTGTACTGTCATAAACAATATTCTTTGCAAGGTAATCGTGAATTGACTTGAATTTTTCGTGACGACTTATACCATAAACAGGAATTGTCTTATACTTTTCCTCAACTGCATCCATCTTTGTCTTAACATCATTAAAATCTGAAAAATGGGCTGTATTAATATTCATATTTATAGTCAGCGCTGTAATTGTATATATGTATGTACCTCCGCTGTATCTTCTTGAGCCACCGTAAGAAATACCGAAACCTGCTGACCAGAAAAATAACGGATTATCTTCATTAAGAGCAGTTACAGCCATAACGATATCCTGCATCGCATTGTTTGATGCATTTGTTTTTGATGCCGAATAATCACCTGTACCTGTAATTGTAATTCCTGTCAAGTCAATATCAATTGTCTGTACAGGGCCTGCAGCCCAAAGCTGGTCATATAATGCTTTCTGATTTGATGTCAATTGATTATAGAAATATTTTGTTGTATCAACCTGACTGCCATTACTATAAAATTTATTCATTGTGCTACCAAGTGAGATATCAAGCTCTGTTTCAGGTGAAAACTGAATCATAGAAACAGGCTCTGTATCTGTCAATTCAACTTCTTCTGCATAAACTGACATAGGCAAAATTGTCAAAAAAAGACAAAGTGCCATTATGACAGACAGCACCTTACCTACTGAATTTCTCATAATAACACCTCGTTTTAATTATTCGTTATTTTTTATCAAGGAAGCTTGAAAGCTCTTCCATAAATGCATTTACATCCTTAAACTGCTTATAAACTGAAGCAAAGCGAACATAAGCCACCTGGTCGATTCCCTTAAGCTTTTCCATTACAAGCTCACCGATATGAACGCTTGTGACCTCACGGTCAAGTGAATTCTGAAGAGTTGTTTCGATTTCGTCAACTGCTTTTTCAATTGTTTCAACTGAAACAGGACGTTTTTCACAAGCAGTAAGCATACCCTTAATAAGCTTACTACGGTCGAACACTTCGCGATTCTTATCCTTCTTAACAACAACGATAGGAACATTTTCAATTATCTCGTAAGTTGTAAATCTTTTTGAACATTTAATGCACTCACGACGACGACGAATTTTTTCACCCTCATCAGTTGGACGAGAGTCAATAACCTTACTTTCTTCAAAACCGCAAAAAGGACATTTCATAAAAACACTTCCTTAAAATTGGTGAATATTAACCAATTCATTTTAACTATATATAGTATTTTACCACACTTTAAACCACAATGCAAAGGTTTTATAGTAATTTTTTAAGTTCTTTAATGGCAAAAGTCAATTCTTGGTCGTTTTCAAAGCCATTTTCATATAATTCGATAATATAGTCGCCTTTATAATCAAAGGATTTCATTAAATCAAAGAATTTCTTAAAATCAAAAATTCCGTTTTTACAAGGAACAAAGCAATCACATTGGTCATTATGGTCACTTATATGAATATGCTTTATATACTTATGCAATTTTTCTGCGAAATCAAAGGGATTTATTCCTGTTCGGATTGACTGCTTTATATCAAAAACCATATTGAAATCATCACCGATATATTCACCCATACGAAGCACAAAATCAGGGCTTTCGCTGCGATAATGAACAACATTTTCCTGACAGACTTTAAGCCCCTCTGCTTTACCCATAAGTGTCAGTTCACCAAAACGGTCATAATATTCCTCGTCAGAAATACTACCCGGTTTCTTTATACCGTGAAGTACAAGAAATTCAGCACCTAAAGTATGCATAACATCAAAATGTCTTTTAAATGATGTGTCCTTTGCCTCAAAAAATCTTCGTTTATATGAACTGAAAAGATGATATGATTCTGTAAAAGAACCCATAGTGTGAACAGAAGCAACTCTCATACCATAAGATTTACAAATATCTGCCATATTTTTTACAAAATCAGGTTCAAACTCCGAATCGGCATTCATAAATATTTCAATTGTCTTTGCACCTGTTTCTCCTGCTCTGATAATTGATTTTTCAGTTTCAAGAGGATAAAAACAGGCAGATGATAAACCAATATCCACAATAATTTCCATGGCCTTTCCGGCTACAATTTCGCACAAAACAGAACATCATTCCTTGCTATAGCCGGACAAGGCGTGATGGAAATTTCGTCCATCTCAAAATTTGTAATTTACAAATTTTGAGGGACATACAATCAAATCAGCGTGATTTTTTCACGGTGATTACCTTTTTGTTACCTTTAAGTTTACGGTTTGTGTCTGCATTCCGCCACCTGTCATAAGTCCACGGTTAATACCACAATCAGCAAAATCACGACCTCGACTGATAATAATATAATTTTCATCAGCAAGTCTGTTGTTTGTAGGGTCAACGCCATGCCAACAGCCGTTATGATAAACCTCAACCCAAGCATGAGTTTCACCTTCACCGACCATCATACCAACAACATATCGTGCAGGAATACCTGCTTTTCTCAAAAGGGCCAATAAAATATGAGAATAGTCCTGACAGACACCTGCACCATTTAAAAGTGCTTCTTCTGCTGTTGTGATAACACTTGTTGAACCTGATTTATACACGATATTTGCACGTATTGCCCTTGTAAATTTAAGTGCTGTATCAACTGCATCATCAGAAATGCCAATCTGAATACGGTCAAACATCTTTTGGAGTTCCGTGCCACACTTTGTAAAGTGAGTCGGATACTTATATACAGGATTAAGGTCATTTTCAGGTGTTATGTGTGCACCTGTTGTTACTGTACCCGATACATCCACTGTAAATTCGTTATGCATTGTAACAATTCTGTCTGTTACAAGAATATTACCGAAACCATCATTTGAATATGTCAATTCATTTTCAGGAAAAACTGTCACCTTAATATCCTCAATGTGCTGATTT
The DNA here is from genome assembly GCA_937906895.1 of uncultured Clostridia bacterium. Classification (GTDB taxonomy): domain Bacteria; phylum Bacillota; class Clostridia; order Oscillospirales; family Acutalibacteraceae; genus Fimenecus. The sequence continues at coordinate 54,560 of CALCTT010000012.1, forward strand.
TCACATTCAAGAGGAATACAACGAAGTGTATAACAATGCTTTACAACAGGCAGAGAAAACTTGATTGACATATTATAAGTAAAATCTAAAACTGCCATTTTAATCGCCATGCGATACAGAATTCGCACTAAATGCCATAAAAAAAGCACTTAGTACGCACGGTATCTTTCCTTTCTCTTTATTTTTCACCGTTAAATCACTCCTGTTACAAAAAGTTGTGACAATTCATTCTGAATTGAAATTCTGTATGGTGTATAGTCCTCTTCTTCAAGAATCATTCTTGAAAGTCGTTCTATTGAGTGAGAATTAAAGTCAATTCCCACCTTGTAAAGTCTGTTAAGCATTATTGAAAATTCTTTTCTTAATAACTCGATAGGATAGTCAAGTCTTGTATATAAGTCAAGTCTTTCAATGCTTCTCCCGAATTTGAGAATATTTCTTGAAACTTCTGCTTCAATGTTATCATCAGCACTACCCCAGAATGCAAAAATCCAGTCTGTTACCTCCTGAACTTTCAAGAGAGGTGCATTACTGCTACTACTTTTTTCCATAATATCGACTGCAAGCTGAAGATATGAAAGAGTATCGGAGCTGATTACATTTCTCATTTCAACTGCGTTGTCATAAGCGTGAAGAAGGCTTGAATAAATTGACGCAGGGTCATTTGAGTCAAACAAAAATGAACTGATAAATTCCTGACGGCAGGAATAGTTATTTGCAATTCCAAGACGACGACAGAAATTTATATATTCTTCGTCATTTACATCTATCATAATATCGTAACACTCTGTAAAAGCTTTAAGTGTTGTGAAAACTCGTTCCACATATCGACCAAGCCAAAAGAGATTGTCACTTGATTTTATCGAGATAACACCCATGTGTCTTTAAAGCCTCCTCCCTGTGATGAATTAACTACGAATGAATTTGCATCCTTTGAAAATCTTGTAAGACCACTTTTCCATACAACAGGCTCCTCACCTGTAAGGACAAATGCTCTCAAATCTGCTTTTCTTTCGGTCCAGGCACCGTTTTCAACAACCTTAAGGTCATTGAACTGAATAACCTCTTGTGCTATAAATCTTCGTGGTTCTTTCTGAATCATTTTCTTTAATTCATATACTCTTTCAAGAGATAATTCACTACCGAAAACAACACCGTAGCCACCTGATTCAGCAACATCCTTAATAACAAGCTTCTGAATATTATCAAGAACATATTTCATATCTTCAGGATAGAATGGCAAATATGTAGGAGCATTTGACAAAATCGGTTCTTCACCAAGATAATACTTAATCATAGCAGGAACATAATAGTAAATTCCCTTATCATCAGCAACGCTGTTACCCGGAGCATTAACAAGTGCTACATTTCCTGCCCTATACGCATCCATAATATGAGGAACACCAAGAAGTGAGTCTGCACGGAATGTCATAGGGTCCATAAAGTCATCATTAATTCTGCGATAAACAGCACCAACACGTTTTCTGCTTCCTGAATATTCGTTATAGTAAAGCACATTTCCTTCAACAAACAAATCCTGTGGCATCGCAAAAACTGCTCCTGTTTTTTCCGCAAGATATGAATGTTCAAAGAATGCGGAATTAAATCTACCGGGAGTTAAAACAACATTAATTCCGCCTGTATTGACATAATCAAGAGCATTACGAAGCAAATCACCGTAATTACGATTATCTACAACTGTGTTTGCACGGAAAGTATCAGGACTTGCTCTACGACAAAGCTCTCTCGCAATCATAGGATATGATGCACCTGACGGAACACGGAGATTATCCTCAAGTACATACCATCGCATATCATTTCCCTGAACAAGGTCAATACCTGAAATGTGAGCAAAAACATCCTTTGGCGGAACTGCACCTTCACACTCCATCATATATCCTGCTGCACCGTAAACAAATTCTTCAGGAATAATCTTATCCTTGATAATCTGCTTTTTAGTGTATATGTCTTTTAAGAATATATTGAGTGCCTTCACACGTTGTTTAAGTCCTCGTTCAAGATAATCAAACTCGTCTTTTGAAATAATACGAGGCACAGCATCAAACGGAAAAAGTCGCTCATTAAAAACATTGTTTTTATAGATACCGAATTTAACACCGTATCGTGCCAGAAGTCGGTTTATTTCATCTGTATGTTCTATAAGTCCGTACAATTTTCTCACTCCCGAAACTTAAATATAAATATACATTATAATTATAAACTTTTTAATCCTTTAAGTAAATGCAAGAAATAGACAAATATATGAACATATTTTTGACAATACGGATAATAAAAAAGACGGTTCGTGATGAATCGTCCTTTAATTTTGCACTATTCAATTGCTTTGGATACATCTATCCACTCTTTGTAATTTGAGTATTTTTCCAATTCAGAAATTGTAAGCTCGATTGCACTGTTTGAGCCACCAACTGCAGGGAAAACAGTTGTAAATCGTTTCATTGACTCGTCAAGATAAACATCTACACCATCTTTGATACCGAACGGACAAACGCCTCCAATCTGATGACCTACAAATTCTTCCAATTGTTCAGGCGACATCATTTTTGCTTTTGTGTGGAAAAAGCCTTTATATTTTGAGTTATCAACCTTAACATCACCTGCCATAAGAATAAGAATTGGCTGTTCTCCAACCATAAATGAGAGAGTTTTTGCAATTCTTGCACCCTCAACACCTAAAGCCTGTGCTGCAAGTTCAACGGTTGCACTTGAAACCTCAAATTCCTGAACTCTGTCTTCCATACCGAATTGACGGAAATACTCTCTGCCTTTTTCTATGGACATAATCATCATTCCTTTAAATTAAATGTAGGGGTCGATGCCCACATCAACCCGTAAAAATAGCGGGACGGTGTGGGCACCGTCCCCTACAAAATTACTGAATTTCTGCAAGTTTAACAGGTCTGCCTTCGTTTGCTGATTTCTCAGCAGCAAGAGCAATCTTAACTGACTGTAAACCTGCGTGGATACCAACAGGAGTTTCCTTGTCATTTACACAACAGTCAACGAACTGTCTTACTTCTTCAGAGAATGAGCCCATATATCTTTCAAGGAAGAAATAGAGTGGTTTTTCACCTGTTACACCGTTTGCATCTGAAACAACAGCAGTTGAAAGAGTGTCATTAGCAGTTGCAACCATACCTTTTGAACCGAAAAGCTCTGCTCTCTGGTCATAACCATACATAGCCTGACGAGAGTTATCGATAACTGCAAGAGCACCGTTTTCCATTTTCATAGAAATGATTGCTGTATCAAAATCACCGTATTCACGAATTGAAGGATTGATAAGAGCATCTGCATAAACATAAAGTTCCTCAACATCACTGTTTGTAAGGAAACAAGCCATATCGAAATCATGAATTGTCATATCAAGGAAGATACTTGCTGCACAATAGCCAACAGGTGGTGCCTGTGGGTCACGAGAAGTGATTTTAAGAATCTGTGCTTCACCGATTTTACCTTCATCATAAGCCTTACGAACTGCTGCGAAGTTATGGTCAAAACGGCGGTTAAAACCAACCTGGAATTTACATTCAGGATGAGCTTTAAGAGCATCTGCAATTTCAAGAATCTTATCTACTGTATTTGCAAGTGGCTTTTCACAGAATACGTGCTTACCTGCATTGATTGCTTCAATAGAAATCGGAGCATGTGTGTCAGTTGATGAGCAAACAAGAACTGCATCAATATCCTTATCTTCAATGATTTTTGTGTAATCTGTGTAGATTTTCTGGACTCCAAAGCCTTCGCAGAAAGCCTTTGTTTCGTCGTTCATAAATGGGTCTGCAATAGCAACAACTTCAGCACCCTTTACATGATATGTGATTGATTCAAGGTGCACCTTACCAATACGGCCGGCACCGATAATACCAATTTTGAGCATAATAATTTCTCCTTATGTGATTTTATAACTATATTGGAGTCATTCTGAGGAGTGTAACGACGAAGAAGCTCAATAAAGGTGAAAGAGATTCTTCGCTACACTCAGAATGACAGTATCATATTAGATATCTTTCATTCAATAGACACAAATTATATTGTTCCGTCCCATGTACTAACAGCTGTATTTGTCTTTTCTTCCTCATCAAACCAGTGCTGTGTAACTGCCTTTGATTCTGTGTAGAAACGGTATGCATCCTTGCCAAGACAATGTAAATCACCGAAGAATGACTGTTTGTGTCCTGAGAATGGGAAGAAACCAACAGGAACAGGAATACCAACATTGATACCAACCTGACCGCCGTCTGTGTAACGAGCAAACTGACGTGCCCAATAACCACTCTGTGTATAAATAACAGAACCGTTTGCATACGGATTATCATTCATAATCTTAAGACCTTCTTCAAAGTTCTTACATCTCTTAATACAAAGAACAGGTCCGAATACTTCTTCGTCACCGATTGTCATATCAGCTGTAACCTTATCGAAAATTGTAGGTCCGATAAAGTAACCGTTTTCGTAACCCTCAACCTTAACATCACGACCGTCAAGAACGAGTTCTGCACCCTCGTCAATACCCTTCTGAATGTCAGCAAGAACTTCTTCGTAATGCTTCTTATATGTAATAGGTCCGAGTTTTGATGTCTTTTCCCAAGATGGACCAACCTTAATATTCTTTGCCTGTTTAACGAGTTCAGCAACAAACTTGTCTGCAATAGCTTCTTCAACAACACAGCAAGTAAGAGCCATACAACGCTGACCTGCACAACCGTAAGCAGAGTTGATAACACCTGCAACAGTTCTTTCAAGTGCACAGTCTGACATAACAAGAGCATGGTTCTTAGCCTGAGTAAGAGCCTGACAACGCTTACCTGCAGCAGCTGCACGAGAATAAACCTTAAGACCAACAGGAGTTGAACCTACGAATGTGATACCCTTAACATCAGGATGGTCAAGAATTGTGTTTACTTCGTTTCTTGAACAAGTAATAACATTGATAACACCGTCAGGAACGCCTGCTTCTTTATAAATTGCAGCAAATTTCATTGCTGTTTTTGGTGTGAGAGATGCTGCCTTAAGAACCATTGTATTACCAGTTGCAATACAAGTTGGAGCCATCCAACCAAATGGAATCATTGCAGGGAAGTTAACAGGAACAATACCTGCGAAAACACCAAGAGGTTCACGATACTTAACTGTGTCATAACCATTTGATGCATCCATAAGGCTTTCACCCATCATGAGAGATGGAACCTGAGTTGCAAGCTCTGTACCTTCTTTTGCCTTGAGAACATCGCCTTCTGCTTCGCCCCAAACTTTACCGTTTTCGCAGGCAACACACATTGTGAGTTCTTCCATATCACGGATAATAAGCTCACGGATTTTGTAAAGAATCTGTGCTCTCTTGATAGCAGGAGTTGCTCTCCATCCTGGATATGCTGCCTTTGCAGCTGCAATTGCTTCAAGAACTTCATCGTTTGTACAGCAAGGTGCCTGTCCTACAACTTCACCTGTGCTTGGATTGTGAAGGTCGTACCAAACATCAGTTTTTGAATCTTTGAACTGACCGTTCACAAAATATTGTAATTTTTCTACTGCCATTTTTATTTTCTCCTTAATTGGAATTGTTTATGTTTTGATAAAGGGCTGCCGAGGTCGTCAGCCCCTACAAATAACATTTTTATAATTGCAGATTTTTATATACCAATGAAAACCTACAAATTTTTAGGTATTTTTTCGTTTAACAAGGCTTGCGAGTGAAGGCGTATGTGAGATACTCCCAACGAGCATAACGCAGTTAAACGGGAAAAGACCAAAAATTATAATCCTGATACTTCGTTGATGTACTTACGAGCTTTGAGTGCATATTCAAATGGATTTGCGATAGCTGGGTCCTGTTCAGCTTCAACAAGAACATATCCCTCATATCCTGTTTTTTCAAGAACATCGAATACAGGTTTGAAATCGATCACACCGTCACCGGGAACTGTGAAAGCACCTGCACGAACGCCCTGCAAGAAACTCATTTTTTCTGCCTTAACCTTAGCTACAACATCAGGACGGATATCCTTGAGATGCACGTGACGGATTCTCTTTGCATATTTCTTGAGAACTGCCATATAATCTTCACCACAGTATGCAAGGTGACCTGTATCGAAAAGAAGACCGAAAAGTTCAGGGTCTGTATTTTCCATCATTCTGTCAATTTCAGCAGCTGTCTGAACAACTGTACCCATATGATGGTGGAAGCAAAGTGCGATACCCATATCCTTTGCCACTTTACCAAGCTTGTTGATACCTGTGCAGAGCATATCCCATTCTTCATCGTTCATAACATATTTGTCATCGAAGATTGAAAGGTCTGTACCCTGAATTGAGTGTCCCTGTTCAGAGATACCAACAACTTTTGCACCCATTTCCTTAAGGAATGTAATGTGCTCGATAAAGTCCTTTTCAACTTCTTCGTAAGGTTTTGTTATAAGGAAGCTTGAAAACCAAGCGTTGCAAATCTGCATACCACGAAGTTCAAGTGCCTTTTTAAGTACCTTTGTATCTCTTGGGTATTTGTTACCAACTTCACAACCTGTGAATCCTGCAAGCGCCATTTCAGAAATGCACTGTTCAAATGTGTTTTCAGCACCAAGGTCTGGCATATCGTCATTTGTCCAAGCGATAGGTGCAATACCGAGTTTTACTTTGTTTTTGTCAAGCATATTAGTATCTCCTTGCCTTATTTTTATTTTCTTCCTTATTCTGGAAGGCTTTGTTTACTTTTTCATTATTTGAAACTGATGGAACACCTGTATGCCACCAAGCTCCATAACCATCAGTCATTGATTTTGGAAGAACTTTAATGTCAATAAGTGTTGAAACTGTCTGTTTCTGTGAATCAATAAGGGCAAATTCAAGTTCTTCCATTGTCTTTGCTGTATATGTCTTGCAACCATAAGCTGCAGCAGCCATAGCAAAATCAATTGGAATCAAATCACCTAAAAGGTCACCGTTATCATCTCTGTAACGGAATTCTGTTGCAAGATTTCCGATACCGTTTGACATCTGGAGGTTGTTGATACAACCGAAACCGCTGTTATCGAAAAGAAGAACGTTAATCTTCTGTTTTTCCTGAATTGATGTAACAAGTTCAGAGTGGAGCATTAAGTAACTACCGTCACCACACATAGCATAAGATTCACATTCAGGATGAGCCATCTTGCTACCTAATGCACCTGCAATTTCGTAACCCATACAAGAATAACCATATTCCATATTGTATGAGTAACGGCTGTCAGATGTCCACATTCTCTGTAAACAACCCGGAAGTGAACCTGCTGCACCTGTACAAAGAGCATCTGCAGGAATGAGTTTACGAATCATAGCAAGCGCTGCTGTCTGTGTAATCACACCACCGATTCTCTCAACAAATTCAGGAATTGTTTTTTCATCACGAGCTTCAATAAGTGGTTTGAAGTTTTCGTCATATTTATAGTTTGCAAGGAACTCCATTTCCTTGTCCCAACCTGCTTTTGCATCTACAATTTCAGTTGTGTATGCTGACTTGTAACCTGCTTTACGAAGTTCATCACCGAGAGCGAGAATACCGAGCTTAGCATCTGCAACCATTTTAACTGCATCAAGCTTATATGCATCAAAACGAGATGTGTTAATTGTTACCATCTTAACATCATCCTTGAAAAGTGATTTTGAAGCAGTTGTAAAGTCAGAGAAGCGAGTACCGATACCAATTACAACGTCTGCATCCCTTGCCATTACATTACCTGCAGAGTTACCTGTAACACCAAGACCACCAAGGTTATATTTATCTGATGAAAGACAAGCAGTTTTACCACTCTGTGTTTCTGCGAAAGGAATGTTAAACTCTGCACAGAATTTTTCAAGTGCTTCACCTGCTTCTGAGTAACGAACACCACCGCCACAGATTACAAGTGGTTTTTTAGAATTCTTAACTACGTTTACAACGTCTTCAAGTTCTTCACAAGCCACTGGCATACGAACGATTTTATGTACTCGTTTTGCGAAGAAACTGTCTGGGTAATCGTAGCTTTCACCCTCAACATCCTGACAAAGACAAATTGCAACTGCACCTGCATTTGCTGTGTCTGTCAATGCTCTCATCGCATTAATCATTGCCGACATTAACTGTTCAGGACGCTGAATTCTGTCCCAGTATCTTGTAACTGCTTTATAAGCATCATTTGTTGTTGTTGCAAGTGAGTTTTCCTGTTCAAACTGTTGAAGAACAGGGTCAGGCTGACGAGTTGAGAAAGTGTCAGCAGGGAATAAAAGAAGTGGCACGTTGTTAACTGTTGCAGTAGCTGCTGCTGTAATCATATTTGCAGCACCAGGACCTATGGAAGATGCACAAGCAATAATCTTTCTTCTGTTGTTCATCTTTGCAAAAGCTGTTGCAACATGAGCCATACCCTGCTCATTTTTGCCCTGATACACTCTAAGTCCACCCTTGTCAGAATCAAGTGCTTCACCGATTCCTAAAACAATACCGTGACCGAAAACTGTGAAAATTCCGTCAACGAATTTTGTTTCAACGCCGTCAAAAGACACATACTGATTGTCAAGGAACTTAACAAGTGCCTGAGCCATTGTCATTTTTGCCATAATATCACCTCATAATATATCAAGTTGAATTATTTATACATCAAGGAGCCATTTGTGGTCTGGGTCGTCAATTCGTGTTTTAATCCATGGGTCGTTTTCTAAGTGTCTAATCATCCATACATAGCACATTGAATATCCGGGAGCAGCCACCTGCTGATGTGTTTTCATTGGTGTAATGCAAAGCACTCCCTGGTCTTCAACCTTGTAGCAGTCGTCACCATTAAAGCCAACACCAAATCCCTGTGGTTTATCAAATTCATAGTAATAAACTTCAGGCTGCGGATGATAATGTGGTGGGTAACTTGACCAGCAGCCTGGCTTGTGGATAACCTCACCTAAAACCATATTTGAATATGGCGCATTTTCATAATCAAAAAGTGTAAGCACCTGACGATGTGCAGTACCATTCCATTGGTCCTTACCGAATTCCTGAAGAATCACATTTTCAGGGCTGTACCAAACAAAGCCAAAGTCGTTATCGTTGTCTGTCTGCTGAATAAGAATTCGGGACTCAGCATTTGCAGTAACAGTCACTTCATTATTTTTTGAGAAATGTACACAGTATGGTCTGTCGATAAACTGATTCTCTCTTTTTGCATTTTCTGTTTTGCCGTCAAATGAGTATGTAACCTCACCTGAGAGCAAAAGAATTGCAGTTTCGTTCTTTTCATCACAAAATGCAACGCTTTCTCCTGCTTTGAGAAGCTTTGTTTTTATATCCATGAGCATATCGGCATTTTTGCCATTCATCTCACAAAGGATTTTTTCATTGTTAGCATCAAATTTTGGATTTTCGTACATATAATCACCTATTTATATTTTGTCTTTGTCATCAGTCAATGAACCATTTGCATGAATTGAGATTGGGTCACCCAAATATGTTGGTTCAGGTTGTACTATACAGTAGAAGAAGTCTTTTGTTCTTGCCAAAGCTTCACGAACATCATTGTAAATTGGATATTCCAATCTATCTGCTGCAAAACCATATGCATCAATGCCAAGTTTACGTGCATTATAAACTGCTCTGTATAAATGATATTGCTGTGTGACAATCACCATTTTTTCAACCTGAAAAATATCCCTTGCACGATACATTGACTCATAAGTTGAGAAACCTGCGTGGTCCATAAAGATATTATCGGCAGGTACACCTTTTTCGATTGCAACTTCTTTCATTTTGTTGACTTCATCGTATTCTTTTCTGCCGTGGTCACCACTCATAAGAAGTTTTTCAGTGCAACCCGTTTCATAAGCTACGATTCCGAAGTCAAGTCTTTCCTGAAGCATTGGTGACGGTTCGCCATCCCAAAGCCCTGCACCAAGTACCATGATACAATCAAAACTGTCGTTTTTAAGGTCTTCTTCTGTTAAAATGTAATCACTTACATAAGAAATCATATAGGCATTTATGCCAACTACAGCTACCCCACCGAGCAAACAAGCACAAAGAGCTGTAATTATTACCCCTTTGAACACTTTGTTTTTTAATAATTTCTTAAGCATTTTAATCACCAAATATTAATTGTAAAAAGCATATTATCCAACACATTATTTTTGAGCAGATTTTACGTAAGGCAATGTTGCCGAGGCGAAGTTGTTTCGGGTATACCACGAGCCGAAAGCAATGGAACATTACGGAAAATATATCAAAAAGAATTATGCTCGAGCTATCATTTCACCGTATTCTTCTTTTTCCTTCTTGATGAACTCTTTAACTGCAGCTACTGTTGGCATATCCTGTGAGCAAGCATGAGATGCCACGAGCATTGCAGCAGAAGCTGAACCGAATTCAAGAGCATCAATGATTTCCCAACCTTCAAAAATACCATAAAGGAATGCACTAGCATATCCGTCTCCACCACCGAATGATTTAAGGAGTTTTACAGGAAATGGTTTGATTGAGTAGCTTTCACCGTCATTTGTGTAAGCTGTTGAGCCTTCTTTACCATGTTTGATAATTACGATTTTTGCGTTCTGTGAGTGCCAGTATGCTGCAGTTTCTTTATCAGTCATACCAACCTTGATAAATTTTTCTGTAAGGTCATATTCTTCACGAGAACCGAGGATAATATCAGCCTCACGAGCAACTGAGGAATAGTAAATTGCAATTTCATCACTATTTTTCCAGTTATAAGCACGGTAGTCAATATCAAAAATGATTGGCACACCGTTTTTCTTAGCAAGTGCAACTGCTTTGAGTGCTGCTTCTCTTGAAGGACTTTCAGCAAGTGCTGTACCTGAAATCAAGATTGCTTTTGCTTTGTTTATATATTCCTCGTCAATATCTTCTACATCAAGTTTAAGGTCAGCTGCTTCGTTACGATACATAACGATTGAGCTTTCTGTTTCTGACCTAATTTCTGTAAATGTAAGACCGATTTTTTCACCATTCTGGCAACGCTTGATGTGAGAAGTATCAATGCCTTCGTTATCAAAGTAGTCAGTTACGAATGTACCGAGCTGGTCATCAGAAACGCGAGCGAAGAAGCCACATTTTTTACCGAGTCTTGCAAGACCTACGGCAATGTTTGCAGGTGAGCCACCAAGGTATCTTTTAAAAGTTGTACTTTCGTTAAGTGGGCAGTAGTAGTCAACCGGATTCAAGTCAACTGCCACACGACCTAAAAGGATTAAGTCAAATTCTTTGTTGTTATCAAATTCGATGTACTTCATAATTACAACTCCTTAATTATTCATAAAACTGAACACTTTAATATGTCTTTTTACATTTTCATAAACACCCATTGCTTCAACCTTGCTCAATTCAAAATAATTTGCTTTTTCGAGTGGTTTGCAATATTCAAGGGCAAACTTTGCAAGATTATCAAAACTTGCAGTTGCGATATTAACCTTACGGACACCAAGCATAATTGCCTGCTGGAACATTTCATCCGTAATTCCTGTGCCACCGTGCAATACAAGTG
>CALCTT010000013.1 GCA_937906895.1 uncultured Clostridia bacterium
TTTTTAGATACGGAAATAGGGTATGGTCGATACGGAAATAGGGTATGGTCGATACGGAAATAGGGTATGGTCTTTACGAAAATAAGCTATGGTAAAAATGCGTTTAAATAATAAATTGTGTTTGACAAATTATAATTTGCATGCATACAAAAAAAGGAGAGCGTTTTGCTCTCCTGATTTTAATTGTAATATAAATTGTCATTCTTTTTATACGGCTCATAAGTTGCATTTGTGCCGATTTTGCGAAGGGTTTCCTTATCAGTATCCGACAGCACAACTGTTGCGTGAACATCACAGCCTTTTAATCCGTTAATTGCTTCAAGTGCCTGTTTTGCAAGTGGATTCATTGTAGCACAGATTGAAAGAGCAATAAGAATCTCGTCAGGATGAAGACTTGTGTCCATTTCGTGCATTTTCACCTTTAATGCCTTGATAGGCTCAAACACAGTAGGGGAGATAAGAAGAATTTCATCGCCGATATCTGCAAGTGCTTTAAGTGCATTCAAAAGCATAGCTGATGTTGAACTCAGAAGGTCAGATGCCTTACCTGTAATAATTCTGCCGTCGTGAAGCTCAATTGCAGTAACAGGAGCATTTGTCTTTTCTGAAATATTAAGTGCAGTTGTAACAACAGGTCTGTCATTTGTGCTTATGTTCAACTGTTTCATAATAAGCTCAATTTTATAAAGCTCACTTGAAACATTTTTGTTATTCTTCTGCTGAACAAGGTAGTTACAATGACGACGAAGAATTTCTTTTTTGGATGCCTTCAAAACAACCTCATCGTCAATAATGCAGTTACCCGCCATATTAACGCCCATATCAGTAGGTGATTTATATGGTGATTCACCGTAAATTTCTTCAAAAATTGTGTTAAGTACAGGGAAATTCTCAACATCTCGGTTATAGTTTACTGTTGTAACACCATAAGCCTCAAGGTGGAACGGGTCAATCATATTAACGTCGTTAAGGTCAGCCGTTGCAGCCTCATAAGCAAGGTTTACAGGGTGCTTAAGCGGTAAATTCCAGATAGGGAATGTTTCAAATTTAGCATATCCTGCTTTAATTCCACGTTGATGCTCGTGATAAAGCTGAGAAAGGCAAACTGCCATTTTACCACTACCGGGACCGGGAGCAGTAATAACAACAAGCGGATGTGTTGTTTCAATGTAATCATTTTTGCCGTATCCGTCTTCGCTTACAATAAGCTGAACATCAAGCGGATAATTTTCAATAGGATAATGACGATAAACACTTATACCAAGATTCTGAAGCTTCTGTTCAAATGCAGTAACAGACGGCAATGCAGAATATTGAGTGAGTACAACACCGCCTACATAAAGACCAAATCCGTGATAAATATCAATAAGACGAAGCACGTCAAGGTCATAAGTAATACCAAGGTCGCTACGGATTTTGTTCTTTTCGATGTCCTTTGCACAGATAGCAATAATTATTTCAGCATCGTCTTTAAGTTGAAGAAGCATCTTCATTTTACTGTCAGGCTTAAATCCCGGAAGAACTCTTGCAGCATGGTAATCGTCAAAAATCTTACCACCGAATTCAAGGTAAAGCTTACCACCGAATTTGCTGATTCTGTCCTTAATATGCTCCGACTGCATACGGAGATATTTATCATTGTCAAATCCTAATTTACGCATTTTTCACACCTACATTATTTATATACATTAACATTGATTTTCATTTTCTTCTGCAATTTCGACAGTCTCTTCAATAACTTGGCTTACAGGTTCGTTTTTACTGTTCAGCCAAGCGACAACAAGTGCATAAACTGCCGATGCGGTAGGAACACCTAAAAGAATTCCTAAAATTCCGCCTAAATTACCACCGATAATAACTGCAAGGAGAACAAGTATTCCGGGGAGTCCAACTGATTTACCAACGATTTTTGGGTAAATGAAGTTGTTATCGATAGCCTGAAGAATAAGAACAAATATAAGGAATAACAAAGCCTTGAAAGGACTTTCCATAAGAATTATAAAGCAACCGATAAACTCACCGATAAAAGGTCCTATTACAGGGATGATTGCTGTTACACCGATAATTACTGAAATAACAGCAGCATTCGGGAAACGGAAAATGCTCATTCCGATAAAGCAAAGAACAGCAAGAATAAATGCATCAGTTACCTGACCTGTAATGAAATTTGCAAATGAGCTTGAAGCCACAGAGCATACATTACGTGTGCTTTTATAAGCCGATTCAGGTAAAATGTTCTGAAGAAATCTGTTTGTAAAGTTGACTATTTTTTCCTTTTCAGCAAGAATGTATATTGCAATAATAAATCCGATTGCTAAATTTGCAATACCTGAAATAACTGAAGAGGTGACACCCATTGTTGTACTTAAAATATCACTTGCACCATCAAAGGTGAATAACTTTTCAGCCATAGAAGTTATAGTGTTAATGTTAATTTTCGGATTATGAAGGATTTCTGTGCTGATATCAAGGCCGAAACGCAGAATCATATCGTCAATCCAATTGACAACACTTTCATAATATGCAGGAACTTTTTCAATAATCAGCAAAACGGACTCATGAAGCTGAGGAATTATGATGAACAAAAGAAGTACAATAAACCCGATTGTGAGAATAACCGTTGAGATAAGGCTTAATGGTCTCAGCATCTTATTCGCAACCTTATTTTTACTGTTTTTAAGTCCCTTGAATACTTTATTTTCAAGTACATTCATAGGAATGTTAAGAATAAATGCAAGGCAGAAGCCTATAATTGTTGACGCAAAAATAGCCAAAGCACCTTTAAAAAATGATGCAACTGACGACAAATTCTGTGAAAGAGTAAAAAGAACAATAGCGAAAGTTATAATTCCAAGAATTTTCTTAATATTTCTCTTTGATAAATCCATTTTTTTACCTCTTCTGACAATGAAATTACACTTTTTTCATCCTGTTAAAACACACAAGAAATATTATATATTATTTTCTGTTTAAAAGCAATACAACAAAAGTAATTCCAAGGTAAAATTTACAAATTGTTTTATGTTCAAAATATATAAAAAAATATGGCGGAGACAAATCCCCGCCGTTGTGGCATTATGGTTTACAAATTATAATTTGTAGGGGAGATTCTGTAGGGGCGATTCACGAATCGCCCGCTTGTAACATCATGGCAAACTTTGAAACGGGTCATTCATGAATGACCCCTACAAGAATACATAATCACTATCAGTCATCCCTACAAACTCCAATTTAAATTGTTTGTAATCAGAGAAGGTCATCAAAAAGTCGAATGTTTTTCTTTTCAGCTTTGAGTTCACCATTCTGAATTTTCTTGATAATTTCAACGATTCTGTCGTTAATTGGTGTTTTTACATTGTATTTCTTACCGAAATCGCATACGACACCATTAATAGCATCAACCTCACAAGGTTTACCCTTTTTCAAATCCTGAAGCATTGACGGTTCAATATCTCTGTGTTTCTTGAGTGCAATCGGAAGTAAAAACTGTGCAAATGCACGCTTGATTGCACCTTTCCAATAGAAAAGTCCAACGATATTTTTGCCCTGAACAGGTGCAAACTCAACACCTGATGCGTGACCAACATCAATAATCTCTTTCATACAACGAACAGCAACCTTTTGACCGTTTTTGTCCTCGGTGACATCACCGAAAACACCACCTATAACTGTGCCAAGACCTGAAAATGTAGAGTTGATAAGTAACTTTGACCAACGAGCACCCATAAGGTTTTCTTCTTCGTGAACAGGACACATCATCTGGAGTAAATCCTTAACCTTTTTGAACTGTGCATCTGTGATACCGTCCATTTTACCCATGTGGAATGAAAGAGAATCCTTGTCACTTGTAAGCTCGCAAACACCCGGTTCAACAAGTGCTGCACCCCATTCAACTGCACAGCCCATTGTATGCTCTGTACCGATAATTTCAGCAATTCCCGGTTCAGGGATACCATTCTGAAGTGTTACAACAACACCGTCAACAGTAAGAAAATCCTTGAGCATTGTTACAACTTCCTTGTTGAATAACTGCTTTGTAAGAAGAACAATAACGTCGTATTTTCCCTCCATCATATCAGGAGTAATTGCTTTAACCGGAACGGTCATTTCAACTGTACCGATAATTTTTGCACCCTTTGTGTTAAGAGCCTCAACATGAGCCTTATTTCTGTTTATAAGGTCAACCTGACCACCATTTTTTGTAATAAATGCACCAAGCACAGTACCTAATGAACCTGCACCGTAAATCGCATATCTTGCCATACATAAACCCCATTTCAAAATAAAGAAAATTATAAATGTTATTTTTTTGTCAAAGTTATTATATACCCATTAAAATTGAATTGCAATAGGAAAATAAAATTGCAAAGAACAGACGAACTATACTTTGTCGTTGAGATAGTGTGTAAGGGTCGGCGTCTTCGACGACCCTTTCGCTCCCTCCGCGAGGGAGGGGAATCGAACACCACCACAAACTCCAATTTATTGTATTTTTTTCTACATCTTCATTAATATTCATACAAAAAGAACTGATAGAATTTGTTTGGTTCCATCAGCTCTTTATAAAATATATTTTGTTGTCAAAATGTTGTCACGAGAATTTTTCAGTCCTCATAAACCCAGTGTTTTTGCGAATTTTCAGCGTTTTTGGTATTATTCCCATTCGATAGTTCCGATTGGCTTTGGAGTGAGGTCGTAGAGCACACGGTTGATGCCTTCAACTTCGTGTGTGATTCTGTAAGTTACTTTATGGAGTACTTCATAAGGGATTTCCTCGATTGTAGCACTCATAGCGTCCTTTGTATTAACAGCACGGATGATTGCCGGCCAGCCTTCATATCTGCTTTCGTCCTTAACGCCGACACTCTTAACATCAGGTACAGCAATAAAATACTGCCAAACCTTTTCTGCAAGACCGCAGTTATCAAATTCTTCACGGAGAATTGCATCTGCTTCACGAAGAGCATGGAGTCTGTCACGAGTGATTGCACCGAGGCAACGAACACCAAGACCTGGTCCCGGGAATGGCTGACGATAAACCATAGCGTGTGGAAGACCGAGAGCCTCACCAACTACACGAACCTCGTCCTTAAAGAGCAATTTGATTGGCTCAACAAGCTGGAAATGAAGGTCTTCAGGGAGTCCGCCAACATTGTGATGAGATTTAACTGCTTTTTTGCCTTCAGCCTGCTTGAAGCTTTCGAGAATGTCAGGATAAATTGTACCCTGAGCCAAAAATTCAACGCCTTCAAGTTTTCTTGCTTCATCAGCAAAAACATTGATAAATTCAGCACCGATAATTTTTCTCTTGCTTTCAGGGTCACTAACGCCTGCGAGAAGGTCAAGGAAACGGTCAGTAGCATCAACGTAAATTAAGTTAGCGTCAAGCTCTTTGCCGAAAACTTCAATAACATTTTCGCTTTCGTTCTTTCTCATAAGACCATGATTAACGTGAACACAAACTAACTGTTTGCCGATAGCTTTAATAAGAAGAGCAGCAACAACTGATGAGTCAACACCGCCTGAAAGAGCAAGGAGAACTTTTTTGTCGCCAACCTGCTCACGAACAGCCTTAACCTGTTCTTCGATAAAAGCATCTGCTAACGCTTTGGTGGTAATTCTTTCCATTGTTTCGGGTCTAACATTACAATCCATTTTGAATTCCTCCGTTTTTATCTATGTATTTTTCTTATAAAATTGATAGGCGAAAAGATACAACCTTTTCGCCATTATATTTAGTCTGTATAGTTATCAAAATATCCCTGAACAAGGATAATTGGAGTACCTTTGTCACCTGAACCGCTTGTAAGGTCGCAGAGTGAACCGATAAGGTCAGTAAGCTGACGAGGAGTTGTACCCTGAGAAGCCATATTGCCAACAAGGTTGTCCTGCTTTGCTTTAATGCTCTTTGAAATTGCTTCTTTAAGTTCAGCACCTGAAAGAGCCTTGAAATCATTATCAGCAAGATATTTGAGTTTCAATTCGTTTGGAGTACCGATAAGACCTGCAGTATGAGCAGGGGAAACAACAGGGTCAGCAAGCTCCCAGATTTTACCTTGTGGGTCCTTGAACGCACCGTCGCCGTAAACCATAACTTCGATATGTTTGCCTGTTCTCTTAAGGAATTCAGCCTGAATATCCTCAACAAGTCCCTGACAATCTCTTGGGAAAAGCTTGATTGTGTCTTCAGTTGACTTGTTTGAACCTAAAAGTCCATATTTTTCATTACAGCCACTGCCGTTTACAGGAGCATTGAGAATATCGTCAAGCCCGCATACAACCTTAGCACCTGCAGCCTTTAAAATTCTCTTTGTTCTCGCTCTTGTATGAATATCGCAAGTAAGAACGCAGTCAGTATAGTCGAGAATTGTTTTTGGATGGTTAGCAAAGATGATTTCAGCTTCTGCACCTGCTTCTCTGATGATTTCAGAGTAGTAAGCAACATAGTCAACAC
>CALCTT010000014.1 GCA_937906895.1 uncultured Clostridia bacterium
ATACATGTGGTACCATATATCTTGGAAGTGTTGTTGAAAGAATTGAACGGAGTTCTCTTGCATCAATCTCTTCACCTGTATAAAAGGCACAAATAAACTGACGGTCCTGATTATCCTTACGCACAATTGCCACTGCACGTTCAACACCATCAATTCTTTCTAATTCACTTTCAATTTCACCAAGTTCAATTCGAAGTCCACGAACTTTTACCTGGAAATCATTTCTACCTACATAACAGATGTTTCCATCATTTCTCCAATAACCCAAGTCACCTGATTTGTAGAGTTTTCCTTCGCCAAATGGATTATCGACAAATCTTTCTGCTGTTAATTCAGGGTTATTAAGGTATCCTGAACCTACACCATCACCTGCAATACAAATTTCACCGGTTACTCCAATTGGTGTTGGTTTTAAATATTTATCAACAATATAGATTTGTGCATTTGCTATAGGTTTACCGATATGAATATCAAGTCCATCAGCCTTCTCTAATCTGCCGCCCATATCCCACACACTACATTCGCTTGGTCCTATAGGATTATACACCTGTGCATTTGGAGACTTTTTGTACATTTTGTCAAGCAAATCAGTTGTTAATGGTTCACCGGAAGTACAAATACAAGCCATACTTTTTAATGCCGAACAGTTATATTTGTCGTTATAATAAATTTTAAGACGTGTTGGAGTTGTCATAATAACATTTATATTATTTTTTGCGACAACATCCAAAAAGATTTCTTGCATTGTGCTTTCTGTATCGTCTATAACAACAGTTGTAAATCCATTTGTCAATGGCAATAATGTTTCTGCAATAAAGTAGTCAAATGAAGCACTGTTTACACAAGCAAATATTGGATTTTCAATATTATTCAAGGTTTCAAGAGAGTTGTTATTCATACAGAAATTCAGAAGACCTTTTCCTGTAAGAAGACATCCCTTTGGCACCCCTGTACTACCGGAGGTGTAAATGATATAGCAATCTTCCATATTTGTAGTCGTTGCAGCACTATTTGTTGGTGAAATTAAATTAAAATCATTCAATTGAATAACATTAGCATCAATGGAAGTTTTGTCTAATTCATCACTAATTAAAAGACTGACCTTGCAGTTATCACACATTTGTTGAATACGCTCAACAGGATATCTTTTGTCAACAGGCAAGAATATTGCTCCTATTTTCAAAATTGCTAATTGGAAAACAATCAGCTCATGACTTCTTTCAAGGTGTACTGCCACAATATCTTTTGCTTTTATGTTAAGAGAGCATAATCTATCAGCACATTCACATACTTCTTCTTTAAGCTGTGAATATGTCAATTTTTTGTTTTTAAATACAACTGCAGGTTTGTCAGGAGCCTTTTCTGCCTGTTCTTCAAAAAGCTCATAAGCTCCTTTGTCTTTTGGATATTCTAAACCAGTATCATTGAAAGAGAATATTACCTTTTCTTTCTCTTCCTCTGTTAAATATTCTAATTCATATAATGGCTTGTCCGGATTATCAAGAGCATCATCAAGAAGCGTCATGAGACGCTGGTGAAGATTATCTATATCCGCTTCAGTAAATTTGTCAGATTGATAGTCGTATGTAACATTAAATACACCATTACTATCACGGTCATCAATATGTATTCGAAGTGATTCTGCCTGTATTCCGGGGTTGTACCACTTACTTTCTACACTTTCGCCATAAACAATACAGTTTTGATAGCTGAACAACACATCAAAAAGTTTACTCTTTCCTGTTTCTTCAATAGCAGAAACATAGTTGAACTTCTGGTGCCTGAAAAGACTAAAAACATTTTCTTGTGCTTTGCTTATATTTTCAGAAAAACTCTTCTCTGCTGACAATTCAGCAAGGTATGGAACATCATTAACAAACATACCTACTGTATTTTGCTGGGTTGGAGTTGTTCTGTTCAAAACAATTGTACCAACAAAGAATTTTTCAGCATTATTTTTGATTTTATTAATATATGAACTTATAAGTGTAAGGAATACTGTATAATTGGAGGTGTTTTCTTCCTGTGCGAAATCTTTTATTTTTTGTGTAACTCTTTTATCAATTATAAACTCTTTTCTTGATGCTTTACCAATTTCCGGTGGTGCATCACACAAATAAGTAAATTCATTTATCGCGTTACATTGATTTATAAAAAACTCTTTGTCTTTTTGTGCTCGTTTGCCGGAAAGATATTTTTCTTCTTCAATACAATAATCAGAATAAGAACAAGCTTCAACGGGTTCATTATTGAGGAGTTTATAAATCTGTGACTGGATTAACGAGATTGCCCATGCATCAGATACAATGTGGTGAAGTTTATAGAAAACACCACAAAATGAGTCTGACGAAATCACCTTTAATTCACAAAGCTCACCTGTCATATCAATAGGAACACGAGCTTCTTGTTCACAATATTGGTAAACATCTTCTTTTGAAGCAAATTCCAAAACCTCAATATCACGATATTCGTACTCATTTACATATTGTTCGGGCTCTTTTGCATCTAAAGAAATTCGTATTCTTAAAGCTTCGTTTATACGATAAACTTCATTGATAGCATTTTTTATGTCGTTCACATCATAAAGTCTATCAGATATAGCTGAACCACAAGCAACACTTATTGAAGATGCTCTTGCAAACTGTTCCATTTTGTATATTTGTTTTTGAGGTAACGTAAGCTTCATAAACAATATTTCCTTTCTTTAGAATTTTGACAATTTGATTATTGTTGTTTCTCGATATATGTTATAAGGTCGCCTATTGTTACAATAGATTTAATATCCTTGTCATCAATTTCAATATCAAATTCATCTTCAACGGCACAAACTAATGACACCATCTCCAAAGAATTAATCTTTAAATCTCTTGAAATTATAGTGTCCATTCCAAGTGATATGTCCTTATCAAGTCCTGCTGTTTCATTAAGTATTTTCTTTAAAATGTCTAACATTGTGTTCTCCTATACTCGTTTAATTTTATTTGAAGAAGTCCTTGGGAATTCTTCATTTCTGAAAACCACTTTACATATTTGTTTATATGGTGGAAGATTTTTATTGTATTCAAAGATTCCCTTTTCAATTTTTTCTTTAACATCATTGTCAGAATCCTTTGAATATATTTCAGCAGCAATAACTCCATCCAATTCTTTTACAATAATTTCAGTGATATTTGATATATTATCCATTAATTTTGCTTCTAATTCTTCAGGAGAAACATTTTCACCGTTTGGTAAAATAATAAGATTTTTTATTCTGCCAACGATAGCTACCATATCATCTCTGATTTCTCCAAGGTCTCCTGTTTTGAACCACTCGCCATCAAAAGCTTCTCTTGTTGCTTCTTCATTTTTATAGTAACCGAGGAATAATGCAGGACCTTTAAGTTGGATTTCCCCGTCTACCAGTCTCAGTTCAATACCTGGATTGACAGAACCAACACATTCTGGGTCAAAATGCTTATTTCTCATTGTAACTGCACTGGCAAGTTCGGTAGCACCATAACCGGTAATAACACTTACTCCAAAAGCTGTAAAATCAGTGATAAGTTTTTCGTTAACATGTGCACCACCAACTAATACAACTTCTAAATTTCCACCCAAAGCATCAATTATTTTTTTAAATAATTGTCTTCTAACATCAATTCCTGCCTTTAAGAGAGCGTTACTCACTTTTATAAGTGTTTGAATTGTTTTTTCTTTTCCGCTATTCTTTAAACTCTCCTGAATTTTTTTATAAAAAGTCTCTAAAATAAGAGGTACGCAAGGGATACATTTGGGTTTAGCGTACTGCATTTCTTTTACAAGATTTTTCATACTGCTACATATAAAAATCTCTGAACCATCAAACATTGGTAGAACCACTCCGGCACCAAATGCCAAAATATGATGAAGTGGCAACATAAGAAAATGTGAATCCGGAAAAGAAACATTCTTCAATGTAGCTGCTATATCAAATATAAGTCCTCCATGACTAATCATAACACCCTTTGGAAATCCTGTTGTACCAGACGTATAAAGTAATATCGCTAACGCATCTTTGTCGATAACAACATTGTTATAACTGTCATTTCCAAGTGCAATAAGGTTTCGACCTTCTTCCAACAAGGTATTAATATCTTTTGTGTTAATAAGCATGTCACAACCAACTGATTGTGCTTCTTCACTATATGAATTTGTATGCACTATTACTGATGAATCACTATTTTCATACAAATACTTCAAGTCCTCAACCGTAGATTCCTTAGCCAGAGGAACAACGATGTTATTGCTGTTTATAATGGCAAAATATGAAAGAATGAGTTCATAACAAGTTTCACCAATTATTGCAATATGAGCACGTTCATAACCTCTTGAAATAAAACAAGTAGCTAACGCTTCAACATCTTCTCGAAATTCTTTATATGTTTTTGTTTTCTCTATCTTCTTTTCAAGCCAGCGAAATGCTATTCTATCGGAATACTCCGTGCCACAATATTCAACAAACGCTTTAAAATCAGAAATCTGAGGCACATCATTATATGGATACTTTTTGTTTTTCATAAGCTGTCTCCTTGATTTTTGCTATACGAAATTAGTATAACATATTATTCATTTTAATTCAACAAAAAATTGCATTAATATAGTATAATACAAATGTTTCCATACCATTTATTTTTTGACTTAATAGTGTAATAATAGAAAATTTTTGTTTTGCGGCAACCCTTGTTTTTAATGAAACTATATGATATAATGAATCAATATTATTGGCTTATGATTAATGTTAAAAAAGTACCGATTTCTGAGGTGTTAAAATGTATCTTACAATGTTGAAAAGTAAAATTCATCGTGCTACGGTTACTCAATCGGATTTGAATTATGTGGGCAGTATCACAATCGATAAAAAGCTTATGGATGCGGCAGGTTTGCTTGAATATGAGAAAGTCCAGATAGCTGATATTGACAATGGCAACAGATTTGAAACTTACATAATTGCAGGAGAAGAAAATAGCGGTTGTATTTGTCTTAACGGTGCAGCTGCAAAGTGTGTAGAAGTCGGTGATAAAGTTATTATTATGTCCTATGCTCAAATGACACCTGAAGAAAATGAAAATCATTATCCAAAGGTTGTCTTTGTTAATGATAAAAACGAGATTACCGAAGTTGCAAATTACGAAAAACACGGTGAAATAAAATAAACCAAATCATTTCCGGCAGTTGCTTTCAAGCAACTGCTTTTCTATTATTGCTTTTTACTGCTGTTTGTGGTATTATAATTTATTATAAATAATTCATTGGAGTAAATGAAATGAGTATCGTAAGAAATATTGAACTTTATGAATCTGGTCAGCAGAAAATCGACTGGGTAAAGGCACACATGCCTGTACTTCGCAGTATTGAAAAAGACTTCAGCGAAACAAAACCTTTTGCAGGTAAAAAGGTAGCTCTTTCAATTCATCTCGAAGCAAAAACTGCATATCTTTGTACCGTACTTGCAGCGGGTGGTGCCGAAATGTATGTTACAGGGTCAAATCCCCTTTCAACACAGGATGATGTTGCCGCAGCATTAGCACACAACGGGCTTAATGTTTTTGCCTGGTACAATGCAACAAGTGAGGAATATATGGAGCATCTTCGCTGTGTTATTTCAGCAGGTCCTGACATTATCATCGACGATGGTGGTGACCTTGTAAATCTTATTCACAACGAATATCCTGAGCTTTTACCTAATGTTTTAGGTGGTTGCGAGGAAACAACAACAGGTATTATTCGTCTTGTTTCAATGCACAAAGACGGTCAGCTTAAATTCCCTATGATTGCTGTTAACAACGCAAAGTGCAAATATCTCTTTGACAATCGTTATGGTACAGGTCAATCAGTATGGGACGGAATTAACCGTACAACAAACCTTATTGTTGCTGGCAAAAAGGTAGTTGTTGCAGGCTACGGATGGTGCGGTAAAGGTGTTGCAATGAGAGCAAATGCCCTTGGTGCACAGGTTATTGTTACTGAAATTGACCCTATTAAGGCTATGGAAGCAAGAATGGACGGTTTCTCCGTAATGGAAATGACTGAAGCTGCAAAAGAGGGCGATTTCTTCGTTACTGTTACAGGCTGTAAGGATGTCATTACAGAAAAAGTGTTTAAGAATATGAAAGATGGTGCAATCTGTTGTAATGCAGGTCATTTCAACGTGGAAATCAATCTTCCTGACCTCCAGAAAATGGCAGTTGATATTAAACCACAAAGAAATAATATTATGGGATATGTTCTTCCTGACGGCAGAACAATCAGCATTATTGCAGAGGGCAGACTCGTAAACCTTGCAGCAGGCGATGGTCATCCTGCAGAGATTATGGATATGAGTTTTTCAATTCAGGCTCTTTGTGCTGAATATATCGTAAAAAGTAACGGCAATTTACCTGTTGAGGTTGTTGATGTTCCTGAAGAAATCGATAAAAAGGTCGCTCTCCGTAAGCTTAACAGTTGGGGAACAGAAATCGACAAGCTGACAGACGAGCAAGAAAAATATATTAATAGTTGGAACGTATAAAATGGCAAATAACGATTTTAGATTTTTAAATGAAAAATGCCTTGTTTGTAACAAGACATTTAAAGAAAATGACGATATAGTAGTGTGTCCTCATTGCGGAACTCCTCACCATCGTGAATGTTACAAAGATAATACAAAATGTGCTAATCACGAGAAGCATAGTGAAGATTTTCGCTGGGAGCCTACCTTTGTACCTTTTGAAGAAGCAGAAAAGACAACTGAGGACGAAGTTAAGATTCCGTTCACTCAGTCACTTAACCTTGAGGACTTACCACCTGAAATCTCTGTTGCTCAGTTTCAGGATACTCTTTTTTCAACATTCCCAAAAGAGCTTGAAGATGGTGTTAAAACTGAAGATGTGGCAGTTTTTGTCCGTCACGAATCACCAAAGTATATAAGACAATTCCAAAAGGTTAAAGACGGAAAACTTACTTGGAACTGGGCAGCGTTTTTCTTTGCACCATATTGGTTCTTTTACAGAAAATTACACAAATTAGGTGTTTTTTTCCTTGCCCTCTTTATTTTGCTTTCATCATTAAGCTTTCTCCCTCCTGCCATAAAATTTACAGAAACGATTTATGATTTTGAAATGCAGGTTGAGGAGCTTACTGAAAACATAGAAACAGATGAAGAATATGAAACGGCAGTAATGAACTTATACGAATCCGTTTATAACGAGATAAACGAAAACAAAACAGGACTCGCTATCTATACTGTTCAGAGTCTTGCTAATTTCGCAATTTCTGTTTTTATAGGCTTGAATGCTAATAAATGGTATTACAAGCATACACTATCACAAGTGAAAAAGATTTCTGAAAATGAAACGGAAAAACACAAAGAAAAGCTTTTTCTTACAGGTGGTGTTGCCTATGGTGCAGCATTCCTTGCCGTTCTTTTTGAAAAAGCAGTATTTTTCGCACTTGAAATGTTGGTTACAACATTTTTAAAATAAGGAGATTAGCGTGAAAAATCACGCTAATCTAATTGTATGTCCCTCAAAATTTGTTAACAACAAATTTTGAGATGGACTAAATTTCCAACACGCCTTGTCCGGCTACAGCAAGGAGTGTTGCTCCTGTTTCATATAAAATTGTAGCCGGAAAGGCTATGGAAATTATTATGAAAATCACAAAAGCAATTATCCCTGCGGCAGGTCTTGGAACACGAGTTCTTCCTGCATCAAAGGCAGTTCCAAAGGAAATGCTTAATATTGTTGATAAACCTGCAATTCAATATCTTGTTGAAGAAGCAGCAAAATCAGGTATTACTGATGTTCTTATTATCACAAACCGTGGCAAGGGCGTTATTGAAGACCACTTTGACCACGCTTATGAGTTAGAGGATAAGTTAAGTCAGAATCCCGATAAAAAAGAGCTTTATGACTCTGTTCTTGAATGTTCACAGCTTTGCAACACATATTTCATTCGTCAGAAGGTAACACAGGGTCTTGGTCATGCTGTTCTTTGTGCAAAGAATTTTGTAGGAAATGAGCCTTTTGCAATCCTTTATGGTGACGATGTTTTCATTTCGGAAAATGAGCCTGTTACAAAACAGCTTATCGATGCTTATGAAAAATATGGCAAAGGTGTTGTTG
>CALCTT010000015.1 GCA_937906895.1 uncultured Clostridia bacterium
TGAAAGCTATTTTTTTACCCCTGGCAGAGCCAGGGGTTAACTGTGTTACACACAAAATAAGGCTTACTGATTAGTTTCAGTAAGCCTTAATAATTTGTATTAATTATGAGTTAAGTGCTGAATAAACTGCATCACCGTCGTGTGCATAAACGAGAACAGAAATATCAACTTCAGAAGTTGTAATCATTCTTACCTCAACATCAGTATCTGCAATAGTAGAGAAAACTTTTGCCGCAACACCCGGACAGTTTTTCATTCCTTCGCCGAAAACTGAAATCTTTGTGTTACCACTGCTGATAGCAAGTTTGAGTTCAGGATGAAGCTCACGAAGCTTTGATGCAGTTTCAAATACTTTTCCTAAATCTTCATCGTTAACAGTAAATGAAAGATTAGATGTTTTACCCTGTGGAGGATTCTGTGAAATCATATCAACATCAATTCCTGCATTTGAGAGCATTTCAAAAATCTGTGCAACAACCTTGAAATCAGCAGGGGAGTCATTAATCGAAATTAACGTAACATTTTCAATCATTGTAATATTATCAATATTATTCATTGTTTGACCTCCTTATGAATTAACTAAATCTTTCATTGAGTAAAATCCCGGTTCTTTACCAACAAGGAATAATCCTGCATTAACAGAACCATTTGCGAACAACTGTTTTGAATATGCTGAATGAGAAATTTTAATAACTTCATCAGGACCTGCAAAGATTATTTCGTGTTCACCAACAATTGTACCGCCACGAACAGCATGAATACCAATTTCATTCTTTGTTCTCTTCATTCTCTTTGAATGACGGTCAAATTCATATATCGGCTTTTCATCGAGTGCTTCTGAAATCGAATCAGCAAGCATTAAAGCTGTACCACTTGGTGCATCAATTTTCTGATTATGATGTGCTTCAACAATTTCAATATCAAAACTGCCTTGAAGTACCTTTGCAGCCTTTTTAGCAAGTTCAGATACAAGACTAACACCAATTGACATATTTGCAGAGAAGAAAAGCGGAACTTCATCTGAAGCAGATTTAATTGCATCAATTTGTTCATCATTAAGACCTGTTGTAGCAATAACAGCAGGCATTTTCTTTTCTTTAGCAAAGCTTAATAAATCATTAAGTACAGATGGATGAGAAAAGTCAATAATCACATCAGCATCAACATTGATTTCGTTAAATGATTTATAAATTGGGAATGAACACTCTGCTGTTGCCATATCCACACCTGCAACGATTTCACAATCATTTCTGTTTTTAACACAGGAAGTAATTGCTTTTCCCATTTTACCTAAAGCACCGCTTAAAATAATCCTTGTCATTTTTTCACATCCAAAAATTAATTAAATTAAATTATACTTTTTAAGAATAGACTCAAGTTTTGCAGTTTTAGCATCATCCATTTCACAAAGTGGCATACGAAGAGGACCTACATCAAAGCCCATCATCTGCATTGCAACCTTAACAGGAATCGGATTAACATCCATAAACATTGCATTGATAAGTTCAAGATATTTAAGCTGAAGTTCAGCACTTTCCTTAACTTTTCCTTCAAGATAAAGTGTTGGAATATCATGAGCAAGTTTAGGACAAATATTTGAAAGAACAGAAATTACACCTTTACCGCCAAGTGACATTAAAGGTACAATCTGGTCATCATTACCTGAATATACATCAAGCTTATCACCGCAAAGAGCAATTGTTTCAGCAATCTGTGAAATGTTACCGCTTGCTTCTTTAGTAGCAATAATGTTTTTATGCTCACAAAGTTCTGCATAAGTTGATGGAAGAACATTTACACCCGTTCTGCTTGGAACATTATAAATTATGATTGGTTTTGATGTATTATCAGCAATAGCGTTATAATGCTTTACAAGACCACGCTGTGAGCATTTGTTGTAATAAGGTGTAACAACAAGCATTGCATCAGCACCTGCTTTTTCAGCGTCGTTTGAAAGCTCAATAGCATAAGCTGTTTCATTACTACCTGTACCTGCAATAACAGGAATTCTGTGATTAACAACATCACAAGTAAACTTTATTACATCAGAATGTTCTTTTGGTGTAAGAGTTGCACTTTCACCTGTTGTACCACAGATTACAATTGAATCTGTACCGTTTTCAATATGAAATTCAAGAAGCTTTTCAAGTGACTTGTAATTAACACTTGTATCTTCATTAAATGGTGTTACAATAGCAACACCGCAACCTGTAAAAATAGGATTGTTACTCATAATTCATTACTCCTTTAAAGGAAATTAGTCCATATAACCTTCTGCACAAAGAAGTTCTGCCATAAGAACAGCACCACCGGCAGCACCACGAAGTGTGTTGTGTGAAAGACAAACGAATTTGTAGTCATACTGTGTATCTTCACGAAGACGACCAACTGAAATTGCCATACCACCTTCAAGGTCACGGTGCATCTTTGTCTGTGGCATATTATCTTCTTCAAAATAGTTGAGGAACTGCTTTGGAGCGTGTGGAAGTTCTAATTCCTGTGCACGACCTGCAAAGTCTTTCCATATATTTAATATTTCTTCTTTTGATGGTTTATTCTCAAATCTTACAAAAACAGCACCCATGTGACCGTTTGAAACAGGGACACGAATACACTGTGCTGTAAAGTTTGGTGATGTTGCAGGAACGATTTCGTCGCCTTCAACTTTACCCCAGATTTTAAGTGGTTCTTTTTCGCTCTTTTCTTCTTCGCCACCGATATAAGGAATTACATTGTCAATCATGTCAGGCCATGTTTCAAATGTTTTACCAGCACCTGAAATTGCTTGATATGTGCAAACAAGAACATCTTTAATACCAAACTTTGAAAGAGGGAAGAGTGCAGGAACATAGCTCTGAAGTGAACAGTTTGATTTAACTGCGATAAAGCCACGCTTTGTGCCGAGTCTCTTTCTCTGAGCAGGAATAATCTTTGCATGGTCTGCGTTAAGTTCAGGAACAATCATAGGAACATCAGGAGTATGTCTGTGAGCACTGTTATTAGAGATAACAGGACATTCAGCCTTAGCATAAGCTTCTTCAAGAGCCTTGATTTCATCTTTCTTCATATCAACAGCACAGAAAACAAAATCAACCTGTGATGCGATTTTTTCAATATCAGCAGTAGCGTCCATAACTACGATATCCTTCATAGCTTCAGGAATTTCTACATCCATACACCATTTAGCACCTACAGCTTCTGAATACTTTTTACCTGCTGAACGTGGACTTGCAGCAAGTACCTTTACATCAAACCAAGGATGGTTATCTAAAAGAGTCATAAAACGCTGACCAACCATACCTGTTGCACCAATTACACCAACATTATACTTTTTCACTTGAAATTACCTCCAAATAATGATATTATATCTTTCGTTATAAAAAATCAGTAATGATTTTGCCACCATTACTGATAAAAAATACATAGTATTACGGACTGATGTCATAATACGAAAGCACTCCATCAATAAATGATGACAGTCATATTACTGTTAATAATACAACCAGAAAAAACAATTCCCAAGCCCTGTTTTTCTTCGGCAACAAACCCTTTCACATTTCATCAAAAACTCTTGGGAGCTTCAGAAATGCTACTGATTTTTATTGCGCCTCAATCGTGATTATTATAATACCACTATAAAGCATTGATGTCAAACATTTTTAACATTTTCTATATTTTAACGGAGAAACCCTATGAAAAAATCTGATTTTTATTACGATTTACCTAAAGAATTGATTGCTCAGACACCAATTGAGCCTCGTGACCATTCAAGAATGATGGTTTTATCAAGAAGTGACAATACAATTGAGCATAAGCATTTTTATGATTTTATTGATTATTTAAATCCCGGAGATTGCCTGATTTTAAATAATACAAGAGTGCTTCCTGCAAGAATTTACGGTATAAAAAAAGAAACAGGTGCTGTTGTTGAATTTTTGCTTTTAAATAATTTGGGAAATGACCAATGGGAATGTATTACAGGTCCAGGTAAAAGAGCAAAAATCGATACAGAATTTTCATTTGGTGACGGAATTCTTACTTGCAAAATTATTAATATTCTTGATAATGGTAATCGTATTGCAAAATTCAGTTATAATGCTTCTAACATTTATGAAGTTTTGGATAAGGTTGGAGAAATGCCACTTCCTCATTATATTACTGAAAAGTTAGAAGATAAAGAACGCTATCAGACAGTTTATTCTAAGGAATTAGGCTCTGCTGCAGCTCCGACTGCCGGATTACATTTTACTGACGAAATAATGACCAAAATTCAAGAAAAAGGCATAAAAATAGGATATGTTACACTTCATGTAGGAATTGGTACTTTCAGACCTGTAAAAGCTGAAAATATCGAAGACCACGAAATGCATTCTGAACATTATCATATTCCCAAAGAAACTGCTGATTTAATTAACGAAACAAAGAAAAACGGTGGCAGAGTTGTTGGAGTGGGTACAACCTGTTGTCGTACACTTGAAAGTGTTATGCAAAGTCAAGGCGAAATGAAAGAATTTGATGACTGGACAAGTATTTTTATTTATCCGGGATATAAATTTAAGTGTATTGATGCATTACTAACAAATTTTCACTTACCTGAAAGCACACTTATAATGCTTGTTTCTGCATTATACGACAGAGAAAGAGTTTTAGAAGCGTATAAAACAGCTGTTGATGAGAAATATAGATTTTTCAGTTTTGGCGATTGTATGTTTATTTACTAAGGAGATTTTATGTATAAATTAATTAAGAAAAACGGAAATGCCCGTAGAGGTGAATTTCATACGGTTCACGGTACTGTACAGACACCTGCATTTATGAATGTTGCAACACAAGGTGCAATTAAAGGCGGTGTTTCAGCATACGACCTTAAGGATATTGACTGTCAGGTGCAGTTGTGTAATACTTATCATCTTCATTTAAGACCTACTGACACGCTTGTTAAAGAAATGGGTGGTCTTCATAAATTCACAGGATGGAATGGTCCTATTCTCACTGACAGTGGCGGATTTCAAGTTTTCTCACTTTCAGCACTTCGCAAAATCAAAGAAGAAGGCGTGTATTTTTCTTCACACATTGATGGTCATAAAATTTTTATGGGACCTGAAGAAAGTATGCAAATTCAATCAAATTTAGGCTCAACAATAGCAATGGCATTTGATGAATGTGTTGAAAATCCTGCAAAATATGAATATTCAAAACAATCCTGTGAAAGAACAACAAGATGGCTTGTTCGTTGCAAGGCTGAAATGGAAAGACTAAATTCTTTACCTGAAACAATTAATAAAAATCAGTTATTATTCGGTATAAATCAAGGTTGCACATTCGATGATTTAAGAGTTGAGCATATGAAAGAAATAGCAAAGCTTGACCTTGACGGATATGCAATTGGCGGTCTTGCAGTAGGTGAACCGAAAGAAGATATGTATCGTATTATTTCTGCTGTTGAACCACATATGCCTGCTGATAAAATACGTTATTTAATGGGAGTAGGTACACCGGGTAATATTCTTGAAGCAGTTAAAAGGGGAGTTGACCTTTTTGATTGTGTTATGCCAAGCAGAAATGCTCGTCACGGTCATCTTTTTACTGATGCAGGCATTATCAATATCAATAATAAAAAATATGAAAAAGATGAATTACCAATTGACCCTGAATGTAATTGTCCTACCTGTCAAAGACACTCTCGTGCGTATCTAAGACATCTTTTTAAAGCTCAGGAAATGTTAGCAATGCGTCTTTGCGTAATGCATAATTTGTATTTTTATAATAATTTGATGCAGAGGATAAGAGATGCACTTGATAATGATACATTTGATGAATTCTACAACAAGTATGTTGATAGATTAGACACAAGAATATAATTATTGTAAATTTTTGTAAAATTACTTGCATAATATATAAAATTTATGTATAATTAAAAAGTTATAAAATTATTTCAATTTTGGAGGAAATTTAAATGTTCGAGTTTTTAACATTTGCTATGACTGCACCGGCAGGTGCTGAAGGTGCTGAAGGTGCACAGGGTGGCTCAATGCCAATGATTATAATGATGGTTGCTCTTTTTGCAGCAATGTATTTCTTTACAATCAGACCACAGAAAAAACAGCAGAAAATGGAACAGGAAATCCGTGAAAATACTCAGATTGGTGATGAAATCACAACAATCGGTGGTATTTGTGGTAAAGTTGTTTCAGTAAAAGATGATTCTATCGTAATTGAAACAGGTTCTGACAGAGTAAAGATTAAGTTTAAAAAATATGCTATTCAGACTAACCACACTGCAAACGAAAAGATTCAGGCAGAACGTGAAGCTGCTAAGGCTGCTATGCAGGAAAAGAAAGCAAAGAAGTCAAAGAAAGACAATAAAGACGCTGAATAATTATCATAAAAATAAAGTTTTCCTCATATTCTTAATTGAATGTGAGGGATTTTTTTATGGGTAAAACAATAATTAAAAAACGTATTGAATTAAATGCTACGATTAAAACAATATTAGGAATAATTATTTCTTCTATAATTGGAGTTACAGTTTCATTACTTTTGTCAGTTATATTTTCATATATATTATCAAAATCTCCTGAAGTGTCAAAATTTATAGGTCTTTATTTTGTTATTTCAGTCTTATCCGGAGCTTTCGTTTGTGGATTTACAGGAAATAAATTATTGAATTTTCGGGGTATAGTTTCAGGATTAATTTGTTCACTACCATTTTCAATATTTATCTTATTAATTATGTTGGTTACATCTAACGGTATTTTATCAGGAATTTCTGTTTTATTATTTGTATTTATCATAGTTTTTAGCCTTTTTGGTGGCATTGTAAGTTCAAATATGAAACGAAGAAAATAATATTAAAAGGAATGATTATATGACAAAAGTAATAAGTTTAAGAAAAAGAAGATTATCTAAAATTGATTTTCCAAAAAAAACATTCAAAAAAAATACAATCTCTAAATCAGAAATTATTAAAGTATTATTTCTTCTGATTTCAATTATATCAATCTTTTTGGGGTGTATTTTTTATAAATTATATGAAATTGATACCGTTACAAATATTTGTAATGATTTTATAATAAACTTGCAAAAAGGAACATATTTTGAAGCATTATCAACTATTTTTAAATTTGACGCTATATTTTATTTGTCCATTTTCTTTTTAGGCACAAGCTTTGTAGGAATACCGTTAACAGCAATACCTTTAATAATTAAATGTATATTTATCGGTTATCTAAGCTCATATATGTATTGTGAATTCGGATTGAAGGGAATTCTATTCTTACTTGTTTTAATTTATCCCATGATTATAATTACAACAACATCACAAATATATTCAGCAAATGAAAGTATATATATGAGTAAGTATTTAATAAATACAGTTACAAATAAAAATACAGCCGATGACATATCCATCAGGCTGTATATAATAAGGAATTTAGTTTTAATTGGAATAAGCATAATTGCTATATCAGTTAATTCGTTTTTAATAGTGACAGTCGGCAGTAAATTTAATCTTCAGTAGATTTATTAAATTTAATATTTGAAAGTGGATTCGCTTCTGATGCTTTCTTTAATTGTTCATCAACAATATGAGTATAAATCTCTGTTGTACCAAGATTCTCGTGACCAAGAATATCTTTTAAAATAAGCACGTCAACATTACCGTGTTGATACATAAGTGTAGCTGCAGTATGTCTTAATTTATGCACAGAATAGCCTTCAAGTCCGCACTTTTCGAGTGTATCATAAACAATATGTTGTACTGTTTTAGGGCTGATACGTTTGTTACGATTACTTAAAAATAATGCGTTTCTGTCACTTGCTGCAACACCATCAACAGGTCTTACTGCCATATATTGAGCATAAGCATCAAGACAAGCATCATTTAAATATATTGTTCTTTCCTTATTACCTTTACCTGTAACTCTCAAAGTATGGTCATCACGGATGTCATTATAATTAAGACTTACAAGTTCAGACAATCGTAAGCCACAATTAAGGAAAAACACAAGAATACAATAATCTCGTTCTTTGTGTTTACCATCAACGGATTTTAAAAGTTTAATACTCTCTTCAAGTGTTAAATACTTGGGGAGAGATTTTTTTAATCTCGGTGAATCCAAAACCTCCATAGGGTTACTATCAATTATATTTTTCTGTTTATCAAGGTACTTAAAGAATGTGCGTAAACAAGAAACTTTTCTTGCTCTGGCTGCTTCCTGATTATCCCTTTCGTTCTTGCAGTAGGAGAGGAAAGCATAAGCATCGTTTAAAGTAACGCTTCTGACAAATTCTTCATCAATATCAAGTATGTCAATTTCATCAAATTCAATAGAAGAGGGGACTAAGCCTCTGTAATACTTAAGGAATTTAAAGAAAAGTCGTAAATCGGAACTATACTCTTCAATTGTAAGTGTCGATTTGTTTTTAATAACATCAAGATAAACCAAAAAATCTTTAATAATAATGGGTAAACCAACAAAATTTATTCTTTTCATATTTTTGACACCTCCGTGAAACTGTTTCACAATAATGTGATTTTTTTATTACTATATTAAATTTTATTTATAAGTAGATATTAAAAAAATACAAAACATAACAATGCAAGATAATAGAAGAAAAGCTGGTTTAATATGATTAGCAGAATAAAAACTAAATATAAGTAAATTAGCCATGATGTAATAACTAATAATGTAACTGAATTACAATTTTTTAAATTAATGAATCCTGAATCTTATTAAAATTAAAAATATTATATAAAAAACTGAAATTATAATCAAATACAATCTAATAGAAATTTTTAAAACGATACTTAGTTCATTCAGAAAAAAGTTATCAGATTTTATTTTAAAATAATTAAGAACAATAAATGAAAAATAACTATATGAAGTATGCAATTTATAAAATAGAATTTATTGTTAAATAATTAAAATAAATGATTACAGTTTAATTATATGTGTATGAGTTGTAATAAAGCTATTCCAGGGATGTTATAGGTTATATATAGGTTTCAGCCTCAAAATACTCATATTTCCCGTATTTTGTATAATTTTTTGTCCCCTATTTGATACAAAATATTTATTTTGTATAATTATATCATAAGTTTTCAACAATGTCAACAATTGAATGAAGTTTTCAACACACTTATTTCCCCTGTAAATTTGTGCAAAAAAAATCCATAGACACACGATTTATCAAATGGTCTATGGAATTAAACTTATTTAATATTATTTACTTTTAAATACTTTGTCTTAAATTTTTCTTTATCATTTATAAGATTTATAATTTTATTTCTGAACTGATTGTATTCTTCATCTACAACATAATGTTTTGCATAGCCATCAGTTCCGTATTTATCTTTAGTATGACTATAAGCTAGTTCAATCATTTTTTCTAATGCACATTCAGGCTCATGCTTTAATGTGTATGCGTGAGTTCTTTTTATGAATTCTTCAACATCGGTTGAACGGTCTGCAGAAGAAATTATTTTACCGTAATTACTTCGAGGAATATTTTCAGATGATGCTCTATGGTCTTCTATCCCCTCTTTGATTATCATTCGTTCCTCTTCAGTAAAGAATTGCTTCATTTCTTCATTTTCATAAAAGAGTTTTGCTGATAAAACTTCGTGATTATTTTTATCAATATGATGAGCAATATCGTGAAAAGCTGCAATAGTATATAAAATATTCAAATCAATGTTATCAAACTGTTCAGCAAACTTAATACAACGATTAATTACATATTTAACATGCTCTAAATTATGACCATCATCATTCTTTGAATATTCAGGAAAAATGTTATTATGAATATATTTTAATAGATTTTCGTTCATTATATCACCTTAACTTTTTCCTAATTTTTTCCATATATGTTCTTACTGTTGAAGCGGAAATACCAAGTTTTTTACCGATTTCACTACTATTATAACCATCAACTTTTAACTCTACAATTGTTCTTTCTTTTTTAGAGAGCTTATCTAAATAATATGAAGACTCAACTTCTTTTGAAAAATCATAACTATCTGCATAATCATAAAGTTCATCAAAGGAAACAGCCATTTCAAATATTTTTCTGTTTCTATAATAATCCGATAAGACGCTTTTAGCAACTGTAAAAATTAATGATTTTGGAGAACGGATTTTATCAATACAAGTTATATATGTTATCAGTTTGACAAAAGTCTGTTGTGTAAGGTCTTCGGCATCATCCTGATTAGTTTTTTTGCAAAAATACTTGTAAACAGCTGAATAATACTTCTCATATAATTTTTGAATGTTGTTATTCATAATTATTCACTTACTATTTTATTACCCACACAAGACCTTGCCTGAACACAACCCTTGATAGTTTTACTACATTTAATAATATTTCCTGCAAAGAACTGAAGATTTTTTTCGACAATTATATCCTCTGTAACGTCATTATTAAAAGTAATTGTATCACCTGCAGCAATAAGTGTACCGTCTTGAACATTACGGATAAATGATGCATCAACATCGATTTTATTTGAAAATAGTTTTACTTTATTTTCATCGAAATCCATTTCAAAAATCAAACCATTTTCCATAAGACACTGACCATTATTTTGAAGTCCTATTTTTTTCAATACAATTCCATTTGCAATGTATTGTGCATTTTCACTTTCAATCATATGTCCAACAATAACAATTCCATTGAAAACTCCAACAGTATTATCTGATAATTTTACATTTGAAAGTGATGTTACACCATTAAACATAGCAATCTTTTTATCGCTTGGTAGATTTAACTTGAAACCAACTGCATCAAGTTTAATTTTAGAAAACGCTTCAATGAACTCATTACTTGGATTTTCAGGAAGAATTAACAAAGCAACTGCTTCAATAACTTTAATGTTACTTAATGCTTGTGGAGTGTAATCTCTCAAATCAACAACAGCTTGTGCGTGAATAGCTTGTTTTTTCTTAAAAATGTTTTTAAACATAATTTTTACCACCTTTCACTATATAAGACGAAAAAAATGTTAAAAGTGTCTATAAATGATTTAAAATATTTTTCCATTCATTTATTAGTTTCTCTAAACTCCATCCTGCGTTTGCAGGAGATGTTGACGGAAGACATATCGCTTCTCTGTTTATTGAGTTACGGATGTATTTATTGTAATACTTTTCAGCTGTTTTGCCGTTCACAAAGATTTGTTTTATGTCAGCATTATCAAGAATTTCTGTTAAATCATTTGCAACAACATTTTTAATTGAATTGTCAGAACTACCTGTGATATCGCAGGATGCAATAACATCCCATAAAGCAATATTATTTGATAATAAAAAACTCTTTTTCTCGTCAACAGTTATGGGTGTTTCTTGTCCCAAAACTGTTGAAATTACTTTCCAGAATCTGTTTTGCGGATGTCCATAAAAGAACATCTGCTCACGGGATTTTACAGAAGGAAAACTACCAAGAATAAGTATTTTTGAATTTTTATCATATAAAGGCGGAAATGGATGTTGTGGCATTATTATTTCTCACTTTCAAATAAATCTATTATATCTTTCTTATGAATTTATCAGCTTCTTCTCTTGATTTAAATATTATAACTTGTTTTTCTGCTCTGTATCTGTCAATCAATTCATAAATATACGGTAATGTTTTTTCAGAAAATTCTTCGATAAATTGTTTAAATTCAGGGTCTAATTCTGTTTCAATCCACGGCAAGTCATAACGACCTTTACCAATTCTTTCGGCTGCACCTTGCAGACACACCTCTGTCGGTAAATCAAATAGAAAAACTGTATCACATTCTTTAAGTCGCAATTCTATGGTTCTTTTGTAATTGCCGTCAATTATCCATTTATCTTTGTTGAATATTTCAATTATTCTTTCGTCAAAATCTTCTCTTGAAATATGCGTTTTGTCAGGCTTATGCCATATCGCATCAAGATGATACAACGGTAATTCTGTACATTTATGCAGTTTTTCAGCAAAAGTTGTTTTACCCGAACCGGGACAACCTATTACAATTACTTTTTTCATAATATCACCTAAAATAAGTATGGCATCCCCAAATTAGGAGATGCCTGAAAATACATTATTATTTTGCAATCTTTTTAGCTACAAAATCAATGCCTTTTTCTGCTGTTTTTGCAAGTTTTTCAGGTGATACTTTTTTCTTTTCTTTTAATGGCTGACCATACTTTTTTGTCATTTTCTGGGCTTTAGATAAAACAATTCCCATTGTAGTTGCTGCACCCAAATATGCTATTAAATAACCTTTTTTCATTTTAATCACCGTCTTTTTCCATAATCGGAATAATACTTCCTATGTCTGTTAAAGGCTTACCTTTAATATCTATGTAGTTTACACCATTATAATACAAGAAATTCTTAATTTTGTCAAAGTCTGTATGTGTTGATAAATCACCGTTAAAAAGTAAAACATCTTTATCAACAAGACCACAGCACCCACCGATAAATCCATAATCGTATTTATCTATGCTTACACTCCCCTTTGCAACAAGTAACGACTTTATATTATTGTACCGTGAAACAGCGTTATAAATTGAAATGTCGTCAGTTATGATAGTGTTGTGTTTACAAATACAGACAGAACATTTTGAATAACCTTGTTTTACATCAATAATCTGCTTATTCGGTAATAAATCAACAATTTCCTTTGTCAAAATTGATTTGTTACAGATTATATAATCACCAATTTCTGCAAAATTCAACAAACAATCATTGGGATAAGGTGATTTTATATTTTCAATAATAATTGATTTCCCGCTGTTTTCTTCTATAAAATTACAAAGTTCTGTTTGATTTTTATCTGCTAAAAATATAGATTTCCCTACATAATTCGCAAGAATATCAGCGTGACGACTTACAGGAGTGTCTAGAAGCGAGCTTTCAGCAACTTGCACGACTTTTATAGATAATTCTTCAAAAAGCCTTTTAAGGGCAATATCGTCAATGTTTGCAAACACAGTTGTGACCTTGTTTTCAGGGAGATTTGGTTTTTTTAAAAATCTTTCGTTCAATTCATAATCGCCTCAAATGCTTGTCTGATATTTTTTGCAGGAACAATTTCGATTTCATTAAATAAATATTTAGGAAGCTTTGTATAGTTGTGATGAGGGATAACACATTTTTCAAAACCGAGTTTTGATGCTTCTTTAATTCTCTGCTCACAAGAATTTACAGAGCGTATCTCCCCTGCTAAGCCTATTTCACCGAATGCAAGTGTCTTTTCAGGTACAACAACATCTTTAAGACTTGATACTATTGCCAAAGCAATTGATAAATCTGCTGCAGTTTCATCAATACGCAGACCACCGATAACATTAGTATAGCAGTCCATATTTCCGAGGAAATAACCACAACGCTTTTCAAGTACAGCAATAAGCATTGCCATTCTTCCGTAATCAATACCCGTTGCCATTCTTCTTGGGTTACCAAAACCGCTTGGAGTAACAAGACTTTGAACTTCAGCAAGAATCGGTCTTGAGCCTTCCATAAGGCATGCTACACAAGTACCTGATACATTTTGTGGTTTTCCTGAAATCAACATCATAGACGGATTTTCAACCTCTGTAAGGCCATTATCAAGCATTTCAAAAACACCGATTTCATTTGTTGAACCGTAACGGTTTTTAACAGCTCTTAAAATTCTGTATGATGTATTTCTATCACCCTCGAAATATAAAACGCAGTCAACGATATGTTCAAGTACCTTTGGCCCTGCAATATTACCGTCTTTATTAACATGTCCAACAAGAAAAATCGGAATATTGGATGTCTTTGCAGTTCTTGTGAAAAGATTTGTTGATTCACGAACTTGTGTAACACTTCCGGGTGATGAATTTAACTCACTTATTTCCATTGTCTGAATTGAGTCAACAATCACCATATCAGGCTTTTCTGATTGAATATATTCGCAGATATATTGTGCATCCGTTTCACAAAGAATTGACAAATTTCCTGTTAAAACGCCAAGTCGTGTTGCTCTAAGCTTTATCTGATGTGCAGATTCTTCACCTGAAACATACAAAATCTTAAGACCGTTGCCTAAACACTCACAAATCTGTAAAAGTATTGTAGATTTACCGATACCCGGGTCACCACTTAAAAGCACAACTGAACCTTTAACAAGTCCGCCACCGAGAACTCGGTTCAACTCCTTAAGTCCTGTGTTATATCTGTGTCCTGTATCTGCTGTAATTTCATTTAACGGATATGCTCTACCTCGATTTGAGCCGACAAGACTGCGTTTTGCAGTTTCCTTAACAACCGTCTTGATTTCTTCATTAAGAGTATTCCACTCGTTACACCCCGGACATTGACCGAGCCAACGAGGTGTTTCATAACCACATTCACTGCAGATATATACTGATTTAGATTTCTGAGCCATTGTGAACCTCCGAAATATTATAGTTTAAAATTCCCATAGCAATTGATAATGCCATTTCATTTTGATATTTTGTATCTTTAAGATTATTAAGGTCAGATGCGTTTGAAATAAACCCACATTCGACCATAACAGTAGGTTTTGTTGCGTTATATAATAAGAAAATATCTGTTCCTGATTTTTTGATTACCCTGTCATTTCCCTTTTGTAATTGAGAAGCAATAGATTTTTGAATAAAGTCAGCTAGTACTTTACTTTCATCATTATTTGGTGAATAGAATGTCTGTGCACCGCAAACAGAAGAATCGCTGAACTTGTTTTGATGTATGCTTATATATAATGAATTACCCGACTTTTTCATTATATCAAATCTGTTACGAATATCCGATACTTTTCTTTCACGAATAGAATTACCCGATGTATGTAAATCTGTGTCAGAATTGCGAATTTGTCTTGTTTTATAGCCTAAAACTGATAACACATTATTAAGTTTCAATGATATATCAAGATTTAAGTCTTTTTCAAATGTACAATCGGCAGCAACAGCACCACCATCTTCCCCACCGTGACCTGCATCTATAATAATTAAGGGATATTTGTTCTCATAAATATTATTTGAAGAAGAATGTTGAATTTTGCAAAATGCTAGGCTATATAATATCAAAACACAAGAAAGTAAAATACAAATAAAATTTTTCATAACAATCACCTATTAAATATATGATTGTCAATAATATAATTTTACATTATAGTAAGATTTTTTACAAGCAAAAAAATAAAGCGTACATCATAAACTGTACGCTTTATAGGACTTATATTAAGAATTACATCATGCTAGCGATTTCAGCAGCAAAGTTTTCTTCTTTCTTTTCAATGCCTTCGCCTTTTTCAAAACGAACAAATTTTGTAAGCTTAATGTCAGCACCAAGAGCTTTAGCAACTGATTCTACATATCCGTTAACTGAACCATCGAAAAGGTCTGAACGAACGAATGTCTGTTCAAGAAGACAAACTTCTTTAATCTGTTTTGCAAGACGACCCTGAACAAGACCAACAAAGATTTTGTTTTCAGAGATTTCAGCCTTATGAGAAACAGCGATTTCAGCCATTGTTGCATAAGCTTCCTTTGAAATGAAGTTAACAAAGTTCTTTCTCTGCTTCTGGTCAAGACCATTGTAAATAGTAGCGTCTTCATCGCTCCACTTCTTATCATTAATAGCTTCTGTAATGATACTGTTAAGAATTGGAACTGGAAGTGAATCAGGCTTGTTAAGTGCACTGTCAATTGTGATTGACTTCATCTTTGCAAGTTCTTCGTCAGAAATGTCTGACTTACCTAAATACTCTGGGTTCATAGCAGCAATCTGCATTGCTACGTTCTTACCCATTGCATCAAATTCAGCCTTAGCTGCTGTTGCATCATCAACATCAAATGCAACGAGAACACCAACAGTACCACCTGCGTGGATGTATGTTGCTGTATGTCCTTCAACAAGAGCAAATCTACGAACTTTCATATTTTCACGAAGTGCAAGGAAAACTTCCTGAACTTCTTCATCAACTGTCTTATCTGAATCAACAGCTTTTGTAGCAAGAAGAGCTTCAACATCAGCAGGTTTTGCAGCAACAACTGTCTTAACAACCTTAGCAGCAAGGTTAACGAATGGTTCACCCTTAGCAACGAAGTCTGTTTCACAGTTAATTTCAACAAGAGCACCTGCATTAGCATCGCTGTATGCAGCAACTACACCTTCAGCAGCAACACGGCTTGCTTTCTTTGCAGCAGAAGCAAGACCTTTTTCTCTAAGAATATCAATAGCTTTTTCGATGTCGCCATCTGTTTCAACAAGAGCTTTTTTACAATCCATCATACCAACGCCTGTCTTCTCACGAAGAGCCTGAACGTCTTTTGCAGTAAATGCCATTTTCTTTTCCTCCAATATTATTGATTTTAAAACAGCCCGTAACAATAAAGCCACGGGCTATAAATTCAAAAATTATTCAGCAACTTCTTCTGTTGCTTCTTCTGCTTCAGCAGCAACTTCCATCTGTTCACCCTGTCTGCCTTCGATAACAGCATCAGCCATAGCACCTGCAATAAGTTTTACTGCACGGATAGCATCGTCGTTACCAGGGATAACATAATCAACATCATCAGGGTCACAGTTTGTATCAACGATAGCGATAACAGGAATACCGAGCTTCTTAGCTTCAGCAACTGCAATCTTTTCTTTTCTTGGGTCAACAATGAACATAGCAGCCGGCTGCTTCTTCATTTCTGTGATACCACCAATATACTTTTCAAGCTTTTCGATTTCAAGCTCGTACTTTGCAACTTCCTTCTTTGGAAGAAGTTCAAATGTACCGTCTTCCTGCATAGCCTTAAGCTGAGCAAGTCTCTTGATTCTCTGCTTGATTGTAGCAAAGTTTGTGAGCATACCGCCGAGCCAACGAGCATTAACAAAAGGCATACCGCAACGCATTGCTTCTTCCTTAACTGAGCTCTGAGCCTGCTTCTTTGTGCCTACAAAAAGAACTTCGCCGCCATTTTCAGCAACTTCCTTAATTACCTTGTAAGCTTCTTCAAGTTTTTTTACTGTTTTCTGAAGGTCAATGATATAAATACCATTTCTTTCAGTGAAGATGTATTCAGCCATTTTTGGGTTCCATCTTCTTGTCTGGTGTCCGAAATGAACACCTGCCTCGAGTAACTGTTTCATAGATACTACTGACATGATTTTTTTCCTCCTTATTTTATCCTCTGTACGGGTCAACTTTTAACGGGACATACAGTGTATGCAATTCCGTTAAAATCACCGCACATGCGAATTGCTGAAAAATTATATCACAAGAAATTAATGAATGCAAGAGTTTTTTTCAAATTTATTAATAATTTGCAAACATTTATTTAATTCTTATTATTTTCACTAATAATTGTTAATTTTTCTCCATCACTTGTAACCGTTATATGTCCGTCAAACGAAGTTATATACGGTTTTATTCCCAAATCAACAAACTTTTCTATATTATCTAATGTTGGATGACCATAGTTGTTATCGCTCCCTGCCGAAACCACAATATATTCAGGATTTACAGCAGATATAAACGCATCAGTGGATGAAGTATTACTACCGTGATGACCAACCTTTAACATATTTGCAGAAACATCAATTTTTTCTCTTAAAATCTGCTTTTCAATTTTTTCCTCTGCATCTCCCATAAATAAAAAAGAAGTGTTTCCGTAAGTTATCTTTATTATAGCTGACATATTATTAATGTTTTCATCTTGATTTATCGGTGCAAGTATTTCTACCACGGCAGAGCCTAACATAAATGAATCGCCATAGGATACAGATTCAGGATTGACATTATTTTCTGAAATTATATCAATCAGGTTATCATAAGTTAATGTTGTAACAGGATTTTCAGCAGATATTTCGGGCATTAAAATGTTAGAAACAGAATAGTGTTTGATAATATCTGCAGCACTTCCAATGTGGTCATCATGCGGATGAGTAAGCAACATATAATCAATTGTTTCAATTTCAAGCATATATAAATTTGTTCTGATGTTTTTTAATTGATTAATTGTACCTGTATCAATCATTAAAACTTCATTATCGCAAATTACAATTGTACAATCACTCTGCCCTACGTCAAGATAATACACTATAAAATTACTGTCTTGTTGTTTTACGCTGTTTACAAGATTTGTTGCAGAAAGTAATTTTTGCCAACTTGTAACACCAAACAAACATAAAAGCTCAAAAACAAAACCAACAATAATAATTAAACAAATAAATTTTGCTCTACGCCTGTTAGTAAAATAATCAAACGGATTAAATGAATATCCATTAGGATTTTTTCTTCCTTTTATGTAAAGTATTTTTTCTTTTAAAGTCATTTTTGTTAACCTTATTATTTGTTATTCCTTGT
The DNA here is from genome assembly GCA_937906895.1 of uncultured Clostridia bacterium. Classification (GTDB taxonomy): domain Bacteria; phylum Bacillota; class Clostridia; order Oscillospirales; family Acutalibacteraceae; genus Fimenecus. Next base: position 18,320 of record CALCTT010000015.1, read on the forward strand.
TTAGGCTTAATTAAACATTTTTTTGATGTGCCAATCAAATCGTTACGACCTGATTTTTTTAATGCTTCATATACCAAATCATAATTCTTTGGAATAAAGTATTGCATTAACGCACGTTGTAAAGCCTTATCATGAGGCGTTTTTGCGACATAAACTTTTTCCAATGTATATGGGTCAAGCTCTGTATAATACATTGCAGTTGAAATTGTTCCGGGTGTAGGATAATAATCCTGCACTTGTTCAGGATGAAGTTTTTCATCGCGAATAAACTCAGCTAACTCAACAGCATCTTTAAGAGTTGCCCCCGGATGCGATGACATTAAATAAGGAACAAGATACTGTTCTTTGCCAATAGATTTTGTGTAATTAAAGTATTTTTTTGAAAATTCCTTATATGCCTTTATATGAGGTTTACCCATTTTATCAAGAACAGCGGCAGAACAATGTTCGGGAGCAACTTTTAATTGCCCGCTTACATGGTGCTGAACTAATTCTTTGAAAAAAGCGTCATTCTTATCACATAACATATAATCATAACGAATACCTGAACGGATAAAGACTTTTTTAACCTTATCAATTTTTCTTATTTCACGGAGAATATCAAGATACTCATCGTGAGTAGAAACTAAAGCAGGACAAGGTTCAGGAGCTAAACACTTTTTACCTTTGCACAGACCGTTTTTCAGCTGAACATCACATGATGTTCTTCTGAAGTTTGCGGTAGGACCGCCAACATCATGGATATAACCTTTAAATCCATCCATATCAGTTAACAACTTAGCTTCTTTAAGAATAGATTCTTTACTTCTGCAAGTAACATATCGTCCTTGATGAAATGCAATAGAACAAAAATTACAAGCACCGAAACAGCCGCGATTATGTGTTATGGAAAATTGAACTTCAAGAATACCGGGTACTCCCCCATCTTTCTCATATATAGGATGATATGTTCTCATATACGGTAATGCATAAACAGCATCAAGTTCTTGTGTTGTTAAAGGTTCCATCGGCATATTCTGAACAAGCATCATTTTACCATGACGTTGTTTAATAATTTTACCACGAATATGGTCTTGTTCATCCTGCTGAATACGACAAGAAATTGCATATTCCTTCTTTGAACTGAGAACATTTTCATAAGACGGACATTCAACACCCTTAAATGGTGTTTCGGTAACTGGAACTGCATAGCAAGTACCTTTGATATCCGTAATATCTTTTATATTCTCGCCATTATTTAACCTATCAGCAATTTGAACAGTTTGCTTTTCACCCATTCCGAATGATATAAGGTCTGCTCCTGAATCAAAAAGAATTGACGGTCTGATTCTATCATCCCAATAATCATAATGAGCAAATCTGCGTAAAGATGCCTCTAACCCACCGATAACAACAGGAATATTTCCGTATATTTCACGAATTTTTTGACAATAAACAATAACAGCTCTGTCAGGTCTTAAGCCAAATTTTCCTCCGGGTGAATACGCATCCGTACTGCGTTTTTTCTTAGCAACAGTATAGTGTGCAACCATTGAATCAATGTTACCTGAAGAAACAAAGAAGCCAAGTCTTGGCTTACCAAATATTTTAAACGAATCTTGTTTTTTCCAATCAGGTTGAGAAATTATTCCAACTCTGTAACCTGCGTTTTCAAGAACTCTTGTAATAATAGACACGCCGAAGCTGGGATGGTCGACGTATGCATCACCTGACACATAAACAAAATCAACTTCATCCCAGCCTCGGGAAATCATATCTTCTTTTGAAATTGGTAAAAACTGATTATTCTTCACTGTTACCCTCTTCATTTTCGCTATAATCTTTGTTTGCTCCACCTTGAGCCAAAGCGTTCATTTCATACCACTGTTGTTTAGTTATAAGAACTTTACGAGGCTTTGCACCTTCATAAGGTCCGATAATACCACTTGTTTCAAGGTCATCAATTATTCTTGCTGCACGAGCATAGCCTAACTTAAGTTTTCTTTGAAGTAATGTTGTAGATGCTGACTGTGCTTCAATAACAACTTCAATTGCTTTTGGTAACATCTCATCAGCAGGACCTTTTTCACCGTCATCGCTCGATGAAGCAGTATCCTTTTTCTTTGAACCCGTTTGTGCTGCCTGTTTATCAATCTCTTTCATAACAGCATCATCATAGGTTGTTTGTTCCTGATTCTTGATAAATGTAACAACATTTTCAACTTCTTTATCAGATAAATAGCATCCTTGAACACGAATTGGTTTTGGAATACCAACAGGATAATAAAGCATATCACCATTACCGAGAAGCTTTTCAGCACCAACAGAGTCAATAATGGTACGAGAGTCAACCTGTGATGACACCGAAAGAGAAATACGGCTTGGAATATTCGCTTTAATGATACCTGTGATAACGTCAACAGAAGGTCTTTGTGTTGCAATAACAAGATGCATACCTGCAGCACGAGCCATCTGTGCAAGACGACAAATTGAATCTTCAACTTCATTTGGTGCTGCCATCATAAGGTCAGACAATTCATCAATAAAAATTACTATCTGTGGCATTTTCTTTTTGCCCTGACTTTCACAAATACTGTTGTATCCTGAAATATCTCTGACACTGTTTTCAGAGAATGTCTTATAACGTGTAAGCATTTCAGTAACAGCCCACGCAAGTGCACCCGAAGCTTTTCTTGGGTCAGAAACAACAGGAACAAGCAAATGAGGAATACCATTGTAAATTGTAAACTCTACCTGTTTTGGGTCAATCATTAAAAGCTTGACTTCATCAGGAGTGGCATTATATAGGATACTTACAATCATTGAATTAAGGCAAACAGATTTACCCGAACCTGTTGTACCTGCAATAAGAAGATGAGGCATCTTAACAAGGTCAGAATATACAAATTCACCTGTAATATCTTTACCTAATGCAACGGTTAGTTTTGATTTTGCATTTTTATACTGTTGTTGGTCAATAACCTCACGGAGTGTAACTGACTGACGACTCTTATTAGGAATTTCAATACCAACAGCCGCTTTATTTGGAATTGGCGCTTCAATACGAACACCGGATGCAGCAAGATTAAGTGCTATATCATCAGCAAGATTTGTAATTTTACTGATTTTTACACCCGCTGCAGGTTGAATTTCATATCTTGTTACGGAAGGTCCGCGAGAAACACCAACAAGTCTTGTTGACACACCAAAGCTATTTAACGTATCAATTAGTTTTCTTTCGTTATATTTCTGCTCATTTTCATAATCAGATAAATTAGTATTTTTGGGGAGATTAAGAAGGTCTAACGGAGGTAAAACATATTGTTTAACAGGTTCACTATTCCACTCTTCGTCAGTATATTCATCAGATTCTTCTATTTCCTCTTCTTCACCTAAATCAAGCTTTATCTGTTCAGGCTCTTCCGTGTTTTTATTAATAATGTCATCAAGATTTATGATATTATCGTCTGTTGATTTCTCTATTTGATTATCAGCAAACATTTCCTCATTTTTAATTTCTGAAAAAGGAATAATATCATCTTCAATAACAGGTTCGTCAATAAAAATAGGTTCCTTATTCTTATCGGGGGCAGGTCCTAAATCAACATCAGGATTAAACTCTTTTTTCTTCTTTTCGGCTCTTTCTTTTGCATATTGTTCAGCTTTTTCATTGTATTCACTGATTTTTTCACCTGTAAATTCACCAATTTTCTTTACAGGTTTAGAAATGCCATTAAATAATCTTCCTAAGGTAAGACCTGTAATTATCATTACAAACACAAAAAGAAGAAGTATTAAAATAATCATTGCAGCAAGCTTGTTTCCACCTGTAATAAGAAGCATAAGACCACCAAAAAGTGCTCCCCAAACGCCACCACCAAGCATACTGCCATCAATATTGTAGAAATTATAAGCATCTTTAATTGCTTCAAAATATGTACTTCCGTAATTACACTGAGCCACGTGAACAATACTACTGATTACAGTAATTAAAATAGTTGCCTGAATAATTTTAGATATAACATTATTGTCAACTTTATCAATTGCAATAAACACTGCAACAACAAGCAAAAGTAACGGGAAAATAAAAGTGAAGAAACCGAACAATCCAAACATTAATGTTCTGAGTCCGCCCCAAACTCCTCCTGCATCAATTATTGCAAGAAAAAACCAAAGAATAGAAACTGCAAATAGTATAATTGCAGATAATTGCTTATTAACCACAACCTGCTTTTTAACACTTTTCTTCTTTATCGGTTTTTTAGTTGTTGTTTTCTTTTTCTGCTGAGCCATTTAAACATCTCCAAATTATAATCCAAAAATACTGCAAATAATCGTGATTACACCTAAAACTAAACAATAATATCCAAAATATTTCCAAGCATCCTTTTTAAGTATCCATTGTAAAAGCTTGATACATAAAACACCAACGACCGCTGCTACAGCAACACCAATTAATGTTGGTAAAATCTCAATTTCAGAACCAACCTCAATTGCATCTTTAAATTCAACTATATTTGCAACAAGAATAGCAGGAATACCTAAAATAAATGAATATTCAACCATATTTGATTTTGATACGCCACAAATCATACCTGTTGAAATAGTTGAACCTGAACGGGAAATTCCGGGAAAACCTGCAGCAAAAGCCTGAGCTAAACCAATTGCAAATGCATCTAATGTATTTACCTCTCGGGTTAATATTTTCTTCTTTGAAATTACTGTAGATGTAAGTAACAGTACACCGGTTACCAAGAAACAAATTCCCTCAAGAAGTATGCTGTCATCTTCTGAAAATCCACCAAGATAATCCATAAGCTTCATATCGTTTCCAACCGGAATTAAAAGAAGCAACAAAGGAATACAGGAAAACACAAACATTACAAGCATTTTCTTTTTACCTGAAAGTTTTTTAAACTTGAATTTTCCTGTAAAAATGTCCTTAACTAAATCAATTGCATCAATTACTAATTCAAATATTGTTTTATAAAAAACGATAAAGACAGCAATCAATGTTCCTAAATGAAGAAGAACAGAAAATAGTAACGAGCCTTCCCCACCTACTCCTAAAAAGTGCTGAAATAATGACAAATGACCACTACTTGAGATTGGCAAAAATTCTGTGACACCTTGTACAAAACCAAGTATTATAGCTTTAAAAACTGACAAAATTATCAACTCCATATTAAACAAATATATAATATAAATATGAAATTAAACATTAAAATAGATTATATGTAAAATTACCTAAATATTGTATCACATCAAAAAAATAATATCAACATTTTGTTTAAATTTCATTTTTATATGCGTAAATATATTGACAAATTTATGTCAATATAATAAAATTATAAAAGATTGTTAAAAAAATGAAAAAGTCCTAAGGAGTGATTACAAATGGGAATGACAATCGGTCAAAAACTTATTAAATCTCACCTTGTCAGCGGTGATATGACACCGGGCAGTGAGGTTGGTCTTAGAATTGACCAGACATTAACTCAGGATGCTACAGGTACAATGGCTTATCTTGAACTTGAAGCAATGGGTATTGAACAGGTTAAAACTGAACTTTCAGTTGCTTATATTGACCATAATACATTACAGACAGGCTTTGAAAACGCTGATGACCACAGATTTATTCAGAGTGTTGCTAAAAAGCGTGGTATTCGTTTTTCAAGACCCGGTAACGGTATCTGCCATCAGGTTCACCTTGAAAGATTCGGTAAACCGGGCAAGACATTAATCGGTTCTGACAGCCATACACCTACAGGTGGCGGTATCGGTATGCTTGCAATGGGTGCAGGCGGTCTTGATGTTGCTGTTGCTATGGGTGGTGGTACATACTATATCACAATGCCTAAAATGGTAAGAGTTAATCTTACAGGTAAACTCAGTCCTTGGGTTGCTGCTAAAGACGTTATTCTTGAAGTTCTTCGTATTATGACAGTTAAGGGTGGCGTTGGTAAAATTATTGAGTACGGTGGTGAAGGCGTAGCTACACTTTCAGTTCCGGAACGTGCAACAATCACAAATATGGGTGCTGAACTTGGTGCAACAACATCCGTATTCCCTTCTGACGATGTTACAAAGGCTTTCTTAAAGGCTCAGGGTCGTGAAGAAGATTGGGTTGAGCTTAAAGCAGATGAAGATGCTGTTTATGATGAAGTAATTGATATTAACTTGTCAGAACTTGCACCAATGGCTGCTTGTCCTCATATGCCTGACAGAGTTAAATCTGTTACTGAAATCGGTAAAATTAAGGTTGACCAGGTTTGTATCGGTTCATGTACTAATTCATCACTTCTTGATATGATGAAAGTTGCTGCTATTCTTAAGGGCAAAACAGTTCATCCTGCAGTTTCTCTTTCAATTGCTCCCGGTTCAAAGCAGGTTCTTAATATGATTTCACAGAATGGTGCACTCTCTGATATGATTGATGCAGGTGCTCGTATTCTTGAAAGTGCTTGCGGTCCATGTATCGGTATGGGACAGTCACCAAATTCAGCAGGTGTATCTCTTCGTACCTTCAACAGAAACTTTGAAGGTCGTTCAGGTACTGCTGACGCAGGTATTTACCTTGTAAGCCCTGAGGTTGCTGCTGCATCTGCAATTACAGGTTATCTTACTGACCCAAGAGATTTAGGTGAATTCCCTGAAATCGTTCTTCCAGACGAATTTATCATCAACGATAATATGGTAGCTATGCCTGCAACTCCTGAAGAAGCAAAGGATGTTGAGGTTATGTATGGCCCTAATATTAAGCCATTCCCAACATGTGAGCCTATGGGTGAAGATATTGATGCTAAAGCAATTCTTAAGGTTGGTGACGATATTACAACTGACCACATTATGCCTGCAGGTGCAAAAATTCTTCCTTATCGTTCAAATATTCCTTTCCTTTCACAGTATTGTTTCGGTGTTTGTGATAAAACATTCCCTGAAAGAATTAAAGCTGAAGGAAAAGGCATTGTAATCGGTGGTGCAAACTACGGTCAGGGTTCTTCTCGTGAACACGCTGCTCTTGTTCCACTCTATCTCGGTGTTAAGGCTGTTATCACAAAGTCATTTGCTCGTATTCACTGTGCAAATCTTATCAATGCTGGTATTCTTCCTCTTACATTCGCAAATGCTGATGATTATGATAAGATTACACAGGGCGACGAATTAAGCCTTAAGGGTATTAAAAACGCAATTATTAATAACGAACCTGCTGTTCTTGTAAATCTTACAAGAAATGAAGAATATGCTATCAATTATGACCTTTCACAGCGTCAAAAAGATATTATTCTTGCAGGTGGTTTGTTAAATTACACTAAAGAATCATTTTAAGGAGTTGAAACAAATGGAAAATCAGATTAAAGAAGCTGTTGCAAAGTTTGAAGCACTTGTCAGAGAACAGCTTGAAAGAAACGAAAAGATTAAAGCACAAAGGGAATTTGTAGATTTTGAAAAACTTGATAAAATCATTATCGGTGTTTGCGGTGGTGACGGTATCGGCCCTATCATCACAAAAGAATCTGCAAGAGTTCTTGAATATATGCTTGCTGATGATGTTAAAGCAGGTAAAGTTGAATTTAAGGTGATTGACGGTCTTACTATTGAAAACAGAGTTGCTGTTATGAAAGCAATTCCTGATGATGTTCTTGCTGAACTTAAAGAATGTCACGTTATCCTTAAAGGACCTACAACAACTCCACAGGCGGGTGACCCATGGCCAAACATCGAAAGTGCAAATGTTGCAATGAGAAAAGAACTTGACCTTTTTGCAAATGTTCGTCCTGTTAAAGTTAAAGAACAAGGAATTGACTGGACATTCTTCCGTGAAAATACAGAAGGTGCTTATGCAGTCGGTTCTAAAGGTGTTAATGTTACTGATGACCTTGCAATGGACTTTGTTGTTACAACAACTGAAGGTACTGAAAGAATTGCAAAAATGGCTTATGACTATGCAAAGAGAAACGGAAAAGAAAGAGTTTCAATTATCAATAAAGCTAATGTTATTAAGACAACTGACGGTAAATTCTTAAGACTTTGTAAAGAAGTTGCAAAGGAATATCCTGAAATCACAACTGATGAATGGTATATTGATATTACAACAGCAAAGCTTATTGACGAAAAGAGAAGAAAAGACTTTAAAGTGTTTATTCTTCCTAACCTTTATGGTGATATTCTTACAGACGAAGCTGCTGAATTCCAGGGTGGTGTTGGTACAGCAGGTAGTGCAAACCTTGGTAAGAGATATGCTATGTTTGAGGCTATCCACGGTTCAGCACCTCGTATGATTCGTGAAGGCAGAGGTCAGTATGCTGACCCATGTTCAATGCTTCGTGCAACAGTTATGCTTCTTTCACATATCGGCAAGCAAAAAGAGGCAGACAAGCTTGAAAGAGCGTTGGATATTTGTATGTTTGAAGAAAAGAAGCTTACAATTACAGGCCGTGACAATGGTGCAACATGTAGCGATTTCGGTGACTACGTTATGGAAACTGTAAAGAAGCTTTCATAAAAGGAGCTTATTTATGATTAGAAATGATGGCGTTTCCAACTCTGTTATTAAGCGTCTTCCGAGATATTACAGATTTTTAGGTGAATTAAAGGAAAAAGGTGTTGTAAGAATTTCCTCAAAGGATTTATCTAATAAAATGGGCTTTACTGCATCACAGATTCGTCAGGATTTAAACTGTTTTGGCGGATTCGGTCAGCAAGGATATGGCTACAATATTGAAAGTCTTTATAATGAAATAGGTAAAATTCTTGGAGTAGATAAAACAAGAAATGCAATTCTTATCGGTGCAGGTAATCTTGGTAAAGCAGTTGCATTACATATGTCATTTGAAGCAAGAGGCTTTAATATCATTGGTATTTTCGATAAAAATAAAGCTTTAGTCGGACAATTACTCAGAGGATTACCAATCAGACATACTGATAACTTGTTTGATTTTTGTAAGGACAACTCCCCTACTGTTGCTGTTTTGTGTATTCCAAGTTCAGCGGCTGAAGAATTAGCACCACAACTTGTTGATTTGGGAATCAAAGGTTTCTGGAATTTCAGTCATTATGATATTTCAGCAAACTATCCTGAAGTAGCAGTTGAAAATGTTCATTTAAGCGACAGTTTAATGAAATTAAGTTATCATGTAAGTAATATGGAATAGTAACCCCCCGGCTTAGCCGGGGGTTCTTCATATGCGGGCAAAGCCCTATGATACTGGC